>CASBQC010000466.1 GCA_949127805.1 Nostocales cyanobacterium PMM_0081 | reverse complement strand
GGGGGAGCGATCTTGCATTGGTAATAATTCTTTTCCTTTACCCTTTACCATGAGTCCCTTTACCCTTTACCATGAGTCCCTTTTCCCTTCCGGAAATTACCTTTACCCCTCTTTTTATATGGATGTCATTCGCTTATTTCTATTAGTGGCGGTATTGGGAGGACTAACGCTATTGTTAGCGCAAAACTGGTCGCCTGTTTTACCGTTAGTATTTTTGGGGATACGAACTCAACCTTTGCCATTGGCGATGTGGATTTTGTTTAGTACCACTGCTGGTGCTGTTACATCTGTATTCATCAGCAGCTTGTTTAATTTGTCCACTTATTTTGCTCGACAACAGCGCCCAAGTCGGCTAAAATCGCCACCTGCTTCAGGCAATGCAAAGCAAACCCGTAGAGAAGAAGCATTTTCTCGCCCTGTCAGTCCCCCACCGCAGGCTAGTACAACAGAGTCTAGGAGTAGTGATGCAGTGGATGATTGGGATACAAATAACAGCACAGATGATGATTGGGACTTTGAAGATAAGTCTAATGTTGGGCGTACTCCCAGTTCTGTTGACACAGAGGATACAGATCAAAGCTACGAACGTCAGCAACAACCCAAAACTACTTCTCAATCTGGTTCAGTTTATTCCTACAGCTATCGCCAACCAAAAAATTCTGGAGTAGGAAAAACTGAATCAGTTTACGATGCTGATTACCGAGTAATCATACCGCCTTATCAACCACCGACGACTACCAATCAGAAGAATGATGATGAAGATTGGGGATTTTTTGATGACGACGATTCTGAAAAAGGACGATGAGCGATCGCGAGCTTAAATGGGTATGCGGGATTTATGTGTTAAATGCCACACCGCTAGTTGCGAGATTCCTGCTTGACTGTGCCCATCATCGCCGCTTCCTGTAAGCTCATAAAAGCTTTTAAGTCTTCCGAATCATACCGAGTTTTCAGTAAATGTCGTAGTTGATTTTCGGCTTCAACCGTTAAAAAGCCAGTAGATAGCGCTTTTTGCACAACGTCACGAATTCTAGTCATGGTTGACACCTCAATAGACCACACTTATTTATTCGGGTGCACTCAAATAAGATATGCAGTAGTTTTTGTTCTTCAACCCTTAAGTTGGCAAAGCTTTTTTGCACAATGTCACAAAATAAGTCATAATTTACACCATGATTTTTAACTGATTTTGAGTGGGGCTTGCTATGACTCAGTTTCTTGAATGTTAATACTGTGAGGTAGAAACACAGTATTGTATAAAATTCAATCTGCCCCAGTTGAGAAAGAGTCTTGATCGTTTATATTGACGACACAAATTCAATAAAGTTTCAAAGAAGCTTTATTAAATTTCCGTTAAGCCTAAACATACCGAAGCAACAACTGGCAAGTCACCTAACGAATGTTATCAAATTCGTTATAAATTTATTGTTTATTTATTTCGACTTTATATATAAATCGTTAATATATTGCCAGATCGCTACTTTAAATAAATAACCGTAATGGCTGCTAATTCAAATAAAATAGAAGAGGAATTTGTAGAGGCTAAAAATAATTGGGAGCTAGAAAAGTTATATGTTGATTTGGCATCGGCAAAAGGAAAAGCTCTAACACCTGTTGAAAAAAAATTTTTGAGAGGTTTACTTTGTGGTTTTAGTCCAGCAGAAATTGCTAATGCGGTTTATAAAAGTCGCAGTAGTAGTACTGTGAGAGTTTATCTTTCTAATGGACTATATAAATATATAGAAGATATGCTGAGTAGCCAAGAAGGAAGCAGCATTAAGGTAAAAAACTGGAGTCGAGTGACTCAGTTACTAGAAAAAGCAGGTTATAAAAAAGGTTGGTTTCAAATTGAGCAAACCAACAATGAAATAATGACAACTGATAAAAAAGAAGCCTCTTTTGCGACAATGAAAACAGCCCAAAAACATAATTGGGGTGAAGCGATTGATGTGAGTAAATTCCACGGACGCACTACTGAACTCGCATCCCTGAAAGAATGGATTGTGCAAGAGCGCTGTCGATTAGTGGTACTTTTGGGTATGGGTGGAATTGGTAAAACAGCTTTGTCAGTAAAGCTGGCAGAAGCAATTAAAGAAAATTTTGAATTTGTGATTTGGCGATCGCTAAATCTCGCTCCACCCCTAGAAGTCATCTTAAATCAACTCCGGACGCTTTTATCTCCCGAACCACAAATACAAAGTACAGATAGTGTCGAAAGCAATATTTCCCAACTAATTGAATGTTTGCGCTCTTCACGTTGTCTGATTGTATTAGATCACCTTGACTCGATTTTAAGCAATGGCAGCGATACCGACAAAGTGATAAAATATCCTACCATGCCACCCAGCAACCTAGGTGTAAAAAATTCTTCTGGTTATGTTCTTTCTGAAATTCGGTACCGCCAAGGTTATGAAGGTTATGGAGAGTTAATCAGAAGGTTAGGAGATTCTCAACATCAAAGTTGCTTGCTATTAACCAGTAGAGAAAAACCTCAACAAATTGCCGTTTTAGAAGGAAAAAAATTACCTGTACGCTCTTGGAAATTAACAGGATTAAGTAATACAGAAAGTTGGCAAATTCTCCAAGAAAAAGGATTTTCAGATTCTTCCGAAGACGAATGCAGAATATTAATTGAATGGTATGCAGGTAATCCATTATTTATTAAATTAGTTGCTACCACTATTCAAGAATTATTTGCTGGCAATATATATGAATTTATAGAACAAGGTACTGTGGTTTTTGGCGACATTCGGGCAATTTTAGATGAACAGTTTTATCGTTTATCTAATTTGGAAAAACAGATTATGCAGTGGTTAGCACTAAATCGCAATTTGATTTCAGTGCAAAAATTGCAAAGAGATATCATTCCACGAGTTTCGCAACGATTAATATTAGAAGCGATAGAGTTATTACAAAGGCGATCGCTAATTGAAAGACAAGCATCCAGCTTTGCCCAAACCCCAGTTTTGATGGAATATATAGCTGAACGATTAATTGAGGAAAATTTTAATAATCAAGATAAATCAGGCTACTCATTGATGAGTCAGACAATTTTTGAAGCGCAATTGAAAAACTACATTCGAGAAATTCGCCTCAACGCCGAAATGTAAAATAGGGATTACGGGTTAGGGGGAGCGGGGTTAGGAGTTATACAGCGTTTTTCTTTCCTTAGGAGGTACACAGGTAGTAGTCTGTCAATTTTATTTTGAGGGGTTATGTATACATCCAAAACCCTGTAGAGACGCGAAATTTCGCGTCTCTACGACAGATGCATTACCAAACATCATTTACTTTGGGTTTTGAGATAACCTGCAATGTACTCTCCGTAGCGATCGCGCAACATTTGTTCCCGGAATTTGAATCCTAATGTTTTCTCACGACAGGATAGAGATTTGCACAAACACCGGGAGACAGCAATTGATTCATATTCAGTGGTTTCGTAGTCCCAGCTAATTTCCTCACCTGCTTCAATATCACACAAAGCAACAAAGTCATATCCCCCAAACTGATTGTTCCTGACACCAGTATTTGGATCGCAAGAATGGTTAATTACAACAGCAGGCTCATCTAGGTTGACATGCAAATTAAAATCCGTCTGAAAGGAATAAATTGTTCGTTGAAAAACTTCTTTAATTGGGATACCGACTACGACAGTTTCCCCTTGGGCAAATTTTTTTGTAGCAAACACTCCTCGTCCTTTTGCTGTTTCCTGAATCGTGACATGAAAATTGAGCTTTGCAGCTGAAATCGACTCTATTGTATTCATAGATATTGATGCATGGGGTCAATTTTAAATCCAAAAATTAGCTAATTCAATTACAAAACATCTTTTTGTATCGCTATTATTTTCTTGAAAATAAAATTCTCATTTATTATCTAATAACTAACTGAAATAAGTCAAGCACTTTATCTCGAAAAATCAAGGCTTAATCCGGGAAATTCATACTACATCTTTGGTATTTACTGTCAATGGGTAATTCATAATTATGAGGAATTACCCATTGACAAAAGTATGATTATATTAGTGAATTTATACCTATTTAGTGAACCGAAGATAAGCTGAAAGAGCTAATCGTCAACTGCTTTGTACCTCAACTTCAGCATCCGGCTCAATCTTTTGAGGGCTTTGACTTAGAAGCAGAGCAACTAGGACAAGAATCGCGCCAATTAAACCGCGTATTCCCAGATGCTCTCCAAGTAGCCAAAACGAGAAAATTGTGGCGAACAATGGCTCAAACGTATAAAGTAAAGCCGTTTCCTCAGCTGAAACCCATTGCTGTGCTAATGTTTGAAGCCAGATGACAGCAGCCGTCGCCAACAGCCCTAAGTAGAGAATCACTCCCCAGTGCTGCTGAATTACCTCAAATTGGTTAAGAATTTGCGTGTTATTCCAGAGCATCCCTAGCGCTGCAATGAACAAAAGTTGAACACTGGTAAGCGTTAAGGTGTGGTGACGGGGCGCAACTCGGTCTAGGAAAATTATGTAGCCTGCATAGATAAAAGCATCAACGAACATCAACAGATCGCCAATTCCTAGTTCTCCCCCTTCCCAAAACATCACGCCAATACCGATCACAGCTACTCCAGCGGCTAGGAAACTTCTCAACGGTACGCGCTGACCACTGAGCCATGCTAGTAGCGGGACGATGAGTGCGTTCAAACTGCCGATGAATGCAGCCCGGTTTGCTGGTATAGTCTTGAGTGCAATTGTTTCTATAGCTAAGAAAAAGAAAAGGAAAAGCCCTAGTACTGTACCATCACGAAGTAAAAGTGCGTTAAGATTACGTAAATTTAGGGTAAAAACTGCTGCCGCTATGACAAAGCGTGTAGCAATTAATGCACTTGGGGAAAGGCTGCTAACGATGTCTTTAGTCAATGGAAAAGTTGTAGCGCTAATTACATTAACAAGGATAAGCAGCATTATTCCTTTGAAACGCAACGTATTTTCAATTTGCATCAAAATCTAATTGATTGAATAATGTTTCTTGACATCCATAGAGAATGTTGGTTTTCCTGCGTCCAATCAGTGACTTCTGAATTCCGGATTTTTAGTTGGGAAAGTTGTACTAATCTGATTTTCGTAATTTCATGTCTTTTTCTACGTTGCAATTAAAAGGTAAAGGAAGTTCGTATTAATCCAATCCAGATTGTACCATTCGCTGTGTTATTTTTAAGATTTGTAATCACTAAAAATTCCATACTCACAAAAATTCTGTCAGTGAGTAGGTAGCGGTAAAATAATTCCAAATGTCAGTAGACCGAAAACTTTTGCGTTAGCGAACGCGCAGCGTCTCCTAGAGAAGGTATCCCTTTTTGACATAAATTCCGGTAATGGATAACTGCAAATCTGATTATTTCTCAAAAAACGTATTATTAACCCACATTCCGCACTTGAAAATGCAATACATTGATGTTTCAACTAATCTTGCCAAGATTAACTATACTCAAAGCTTTAGAAACGGCAATTCCATCGTCGGGGGGGGATTTCCTCGCCCTAAAGGAGTAAGAAATTGACAGAAAGTATATTAAAAGGAGTTAATCTGTACTTAATTGGCATGATGGGCGCCGGTAAGACTACTGTAGGGCGCGAACTTGCAAAACAATTGAGTTACGGGTTTCTGGATGCGGATAACGTAATTGAAGAAACAACAAAACAAAGTATTAATCAGTTGTTTGCATCCGTTGGCGAAGCGGGTTTTCGTCAAATCGAAAGCGATGTATTAGCACAAATTTGCTCTTTTACAAAATTAGTTATCTCTACTGGTGGGGGGGTTATTCTCCAACAAAAAAACTGGAGTTACCTACGCCACGGTTTGATTGTTTGGCTAGATGTGCCAGTAGAGTTACTTTACACCCGTTTAGCAGAAGATACCACAAGACCGTTACTGCAAGATGTTGACTTGAAGCAAAAACTGCGATCGCTCTTTGAACAACGACAAGCACTTTACAATCAAGCCGATGTGCGAATCAGCGTCAGTGAGGAAGAAACACCCGAACAAGTCGCTACACGAGTACTTGAGGCGATTCCTACTGTTCTGAAATAGATATAGGAGTGGAAAAGATGTAGAGACGTAGCACTGCTACGTCTCTTAGCGATTTGCGTAACGCATAATAAGCATAGCGGTCGATGTCTAATAATCACGAGACATTGTTGAAAGTACCAAACTCATTTATACTGTCTAGATCAGTTTTAACTGTCAAAAGCGCCCGATGATAGTCAACGATACTGAGTATATCAAAGAAGCCGCAGCCACTCGCGTCCAAGTACTGAGCGAAGCATTACCTTACATCCAGCAATTTGCGGGACGCACCATTGTTGTAAAATACGGCGGCGCGGCAATGAAAGATAGCACCCTCAAAGATAAAGTTATCCGCGACGTTGTATTTTTATCCTGCGTCGGCTTGCGACCAATTTTAGTCCACGGAGGGGGACCAGAAATTAACAGCTGGCTCGATAAACTGGGAATCGAACCGCAATTTAAAAATGGTCTGCGCGTCACCGATGCCGCCACAATGGATGTGGTGGAGATGGTTTTAGTCGGTCGAGTTAACAAAGAAATTGTCGCTTTGATTAACCAAGCTGGCGGCTTGGCGGTAGGATTATGCGGTAAAGATGGTAACTTAATTAAAGCTCGTCCCCAAGGTGAAGAAGGCATTGGCTTTGTGGGGGAAGTTTGCGGTGTGAATATCAAGATTTTGGACACACTCGCTAGCAATGGCTATATTCCAGTAGTTTCTAGCGTAGCGGCAGACGAGACAGGACAAGCTTACAACATTAATGCCGATACGGTAGCTGGAGAAATAGCCGCAGCACTTGGGGCTGAAAAGTTGATTTTGCTGACAGATACGCGGGGTATTTTAAAAGATTACAAAGATCCCTCTAGCTTGATTCCGAAAGTGGATATTCAAGAAGCCCGCGAGTTGATTGCAACTAATGTAGTTAGTGGTGGGATGATTCCGAAAGTAAATTGTTGCGTGCGATCGCTCGCTCAAGGAGTACGTGCAGCACACATTATTGATGGTCGCATTCCTCACGCCCTATTGCTAGAAATCTTCACCGACATCGGTATCGGGACAATGTTGATCGGTTCTCAATTTACTTCTTAGAAAAGACTGGGAATAGGTAATAGACATAAGAAGTGAAAATGAATGTAGAGACGTAGCACTGCTACGTCTCTTGGGGTTCGGGTAACGCATAATAAGCATAGCGGTCGATGTCTAACGGTAACGTGCTTTTATCCAATTACCAATTCCCAGGCACAATTTTTGAAAGTGCTGATTTGTGTGGAAAACGTGAGTGCAGAAAGTTTAGAAATTGCCAAAAATCTTTACCAATCTGGGAAAGCTGCTTTTGAAAGTGGGCAATATCGGCAAGCAGTGGAAAATCTCGAAAAAGCGATCGCTCTAGTGAATCGTAATTCTCGCATGGGGGGAGAGGTACAAATCTGGCTGGTAACAGCTTATGAAGCTGCTGGACGCACTGAAGAGGCGATCGCTATGAGCGAAGAACTCAAACGCCATCCTTTTTCCGAAACCAGCAAACAAGCCCGAAATTTAGTTTACATTCTTAAAGCACCCAAGCTACAAAGACCAAGGGAATGGATGACGGAAATTCCCGATTTGGGCGCATTATCTGATAATGAAAGTAAAATTCGTCTCGCTGCTAATAGTACAAAATCTTCCCAACCGAAAAAGCTGGTTGAGCGAGAATACGTTGACTTGAGCCAAGTTAATACTAAAGATAATCGCTTTATTTGGGTTGCATTAATTACCATTAGTTTAATCTTGGGTAGCTTGGTTTGGTTGAGTGTATAAAAAAGTATGAACTAAAGGATGAAGTATCAAGTATGAAGTATAAAAAAGAAAAAATTATTTTCTTACTTTCATACTTCATATTTCATCCTTTATCCTTTAGTTGAATTCTGTGGAGATTTATAGTTATGAATTTATCGGCTTTAGCAAAAAGCTTTGCACAGCTAAGATTTGTCTGCCTCGTGCTATTGGCATCCCTGCTGCTTTCTGGTTGCGTACAGTATGAAGCAGGGATCAACTTTAACAACTCAAATCGCGGCGAACTGGTGCAGCATATTAAGTTGGCAGAACGGCTCACCACTTTTAGCGGGGACTCAGTACACGAATGGTTAAATAGCATCGAACGCCGCGCCCGCAAACAGCAAGGCAAAACGCGGCAACTTTCCCCATCAGAAATTATTGTGACAATTCCCTTCAGTAGTGGTGAGGAATTACAAACGAAGTTTAACGAATTTTTCAATCCCAACAGCAATCAAAAAACTCAAGTTAAAGGCACATCTGATTCAGAACTGCCAAAAATTGAGTCAAACTTACTTTTGTTTCAGAACAATTTCTTAGTGTTAGTGCGGAATCGGTTGATTTACGATGTGGATTTGCGATCGCTTTCTCTAATCGCCAGTAATGGTAACGTTCTGGTGAATGCAGGCTCGATTCTCGATTTAGAATTTAGCTTGAAAACTCCTTGGGGGGCAAAAATCATTCAAGAAACCGAAAGCGCGATCGTACCCGAAAAAAATCAAAATAAACTGGTATGGAAGCTCATCCCCGGTGAATTAAACCACATCGAAGCAGTTTTCTGGCTTCCTAGTCCCCTCGGTATTGGTACTTTGTTGATTATTTTGTTTGTTGGCGGTGGACTTTATCTAAGGTATACTTTTATGCCAGACCCCAGCATTCAATTTACTGCTTCTTCAGCTAATTCATCACAGTAACGTAGTGAGCGCTTCAGCGCTTAATATAGAGCGCTGAAGCGCTCACTACGGCTTATCAATACAATCGAGCGGACATAATATCACCAAGCCGAAAGTTGTGAAAGTACGACTGTTGTTAGTATTCGCCGTTTTATTTGTCTTTAGTTATGGATTGTCGGCATATCGGCGACCATCCATATATAGTCAACAGATTATTGCCAGACCAACACCGATTGCAACATCAACACCAAGTCAATCTGATAAGCCAAAGATGTCTGTCACGAAGTTGACAGACGACCTCGAAGTGGCGGAGAAAAACGTCACCAGGATTTTCATAATTTTGGTAAAGGTGGTAGCGGCTAACTTAAGTCTTTTGATCGTCTATCGCCTCATTTTCATGCTTTTTCAGCGGTCATCTCAGTTAATCGTAGACAATTTCATCAATGCTTCTGATGCTGAAATGGACAAGGTGTTACCAGGTCTTTCGCAATTAGCGCGAGAAAGACTGGTGGGGGAAATGAAAGGCGTGCGTCAACGGATGAAAGAGCATATCATCAACCAAGGACCCCAAACCTATCACCCTCCTGATAAGTTACCTTTACCGCAAACATGCCCAGACCAACGACTTGGTGACTTGGTAACTTCACTTAGCGAGTTCACACCAGAACAAATGCATCCAGCGGTGAAAATGTTGAAGGTGATATTTCCACCTTTAGGCACGAAAGTAACTAGCATTTTGCAAAGCCAAGGTAAAGAATACGATCGCCTGGGGATTACTTTTGAAATTACTAATATTGAAGGTCGTCTTTCTTCTAAGTTGTATACAGTTTGGGAGTCAGTTGAGGCAGTACCCGAAGAAGCACTGAAAGACCGCTACAGAAAGCTATTAGGCTCGGCTATTCGCTGGTTAGCGTTAGAACTCAGTCGGCGTGAAATGGTGGCTGGTGTACCCTGGTATTACTTGGGACGAAAACGCGATCGCTATCAAGCTAAAATTTATAATTTTTTTGGCACTCTTAATCTAGCTAGTGCTGCCACTCAGGGCAAATTGTTCTACGAATTGGCGATTGAAGATTTACAGCAAGCAATAATTTTATATCCTGAGTGGTTTCAACCTTATGAAAATTTGGCTGACACATACAGCAACTTTGGACGAGAAACTTCAGACAATGAATGTCTAAATTGGCAACGTCAAGCGATACTGCAATACGATCGCGCACTGAATGCATGTGAAGATGAATTTGTCAAGCGTCGAATTAGAATTGGTAAAGCGATCGCTGGGCTAATGACAGGTAATGTCAATTTGATTATTGAAGCGAAACAAGAAATAGAAAAGCTGAAAAAAGGCTGGGATGAGACATCAGAGTTAAATACTCGGTTTCTATATAATCTAGCGGCTTGGTATGCGATCGCTCACCGAATTGATGCCGAGGTAAAAAGCGCACTTTCACTAGGACGCCGTTATTTAGTTTACGCTTTGGTTAGAAACAGCGATCGCACCCTATGGGAATGGGCTGGCAAAGATCCAGATTTACAAGGCATTTGTGAAGATTATGCGGAATTGAAATTCCGCATACTGAAGGAATTAAATGAAGTCCCCGAACTTCCCAGCTTAACGGGTAAAATTTTTACCAAGCACACAGAGGATATTCTCAAGGGACTAAGAACTGGACACTAGTACCGCAGGGGGGAAGTCACGCATTCAAAAGTCACGCATTCAAAAGTAATATGGAGCAAGCTTTTTAGGGATTGAGAATGCTTGGTTTATTTACGCCGTGCTGTACTAGGGAGATGGGGGAGATGGGGAGAGGACGCGGTGAAAATTAAAGCGCGTTTTTCTGTCTCCCTGCCCCCTGCCCCCTGCCC
>CASBQC010000465.1 GCA_949127805.1 Nostocales cyanobacterium PMM_0081 | reverse complement strand
GATGAATTACCAGTCATGACACAGCCGGACTTTCAACCCCAGGATGAATTACATCACATTTTTATAGGTTATGAAACAGTAATCGCAGGCGGTACTCAAAAAGTTACACTGCGATCGGGAAAAAGCTATGAAGTCAAGATTCCAGCTAATAGTCCTGAAGAGGCTAAATTACGCTTGAAAGGGTGTGGCTTGCAAGGAAATGATGTTGTAGTTGTTCTACACACTTTATTTGATAAAACTTTGGATATAGAAAAACAAGTAGACTTATTGAGAGCCAATGTAGATATCAAGCCCGAAAGCAAAAGAAGATGTAAAAAGGTTTATCAGCTAATCAAAAATGCTAAATATACTGACGATTTAGCTGCTCAGGACTTATTAGATTTTATTGTTTCTTCTTCTTTGACTAACCCATCAGTTAGTCAGCGTTATAATATTGCCAGTCAAAATTCTAAGTCGATCAAAATTGAAGAGTGTATTGAAAATGCCTTGGCTGCATCTAACCTGGATGAAACCGAAAAGCAATCAATCAGAGGAACATACCAGTATATCAGAGCAGGAGAAAACATAACTGATTTTGGTGTTCTCAATCAGCTTGACTCTATCATTCAAAATTCCTCACTTCGTAACGAACTCAAAGAACTCTACTTTAGGTACAGTGTCACATCTAGGGCAAGTACTGGTGATTTATTGATCGTCTATTTAATTGATAATTCTCCTAAATTGACAAGTAGTATATACAGAGCAGAAATACTTACTGCCTACACTACACTTAGAGACGGTAAGCAAGTTTCCGATCAAGCAAGCTTGAACTCATTGGACTGGCTAATTTTAAATTCTGATATTCCAGATGATTGCAAAGTCATGTACAAGCTGATGCGCGAGCCAGTAACTAATGATAAGGGAAAGTCTGCGGGAGAAGATTCTCCTATTGGCTCTGTAAAGAAAGTTTGGGACTCAGTTAAAAACGCATCTGGGTTTGTGCCGAAAGCTACCTCATTTGCTGGAGCTTTTGGAATGAAAGCAGGAACGGGAGTAGCTATCACCACTCTATCTGGAGGTGCGGCAACTAATGCAACCCTGGCTTTATTGGGTGGTGGTTCTGTAGCTACGGGTGGCTTAGGAATGTTAGGAGGATTAGCAGTAGCAACTGGTGGAGCTGCTTTGCTTGGTGCAGCTGCTTTGGTATCTGTTGCTTCTGTTACTCAGATGGATGCTGAGGATAAAAAGAAGTTAGGTGTTGCAGCTGGAGTAGGAGTTGCGTCAAGTGCGGCTGCTGTTGGCACAGCTTGGGCTGCTGTCAGTGCTTTTGGTGTAGCGAGTACAGGTACAGCCATTGGTTCATTATCAGGAGCCGCAGCCTACAGTGCTGCTATGGCAGCCCTTGGTGGGGTTGGTGTAATGACTGGAGGGGCTGCTCTTGTTGCAGCTGGTGCAGGTTTTGCAGCTTATAGGTTTTTCAAAGGAGATAAGAATGATCCTAAGCGAATTTTGAAGAAGTTGGAGGCTAAACTGTATTCCTAACTGAAATTGGACTTACGCAACTGGCAGATTAAATAGATTGTATTAAGCCGAACGAGTGAACTCGCGGCTAGAGGAACGAAGCCTGCCTACGCAGGCTAACAAGCTCGAAATAATGTGGGATTTTTTTGCGTATTTGTCCGGTTGTTAATCACTGAAAGAAAAAGTGATGTTTGAGTAGCAGTACTGTGTTGTATACAAATGGTACAAGGATTAGCACCCTTAAGAGTAACGCTCAATTATTCCAAACGAGTGAACTCGCGGCTATACGAACGAAGCCTGCCTTCGCAGGCTAAAGAAATAAAATCAGGGAAAATGCACAGAAATTTTACGCAGTTGCACATACATTGCGTTTGGGGAACTTGGGATAGATTGCCGCTGATTACGCCAGATATTCAAGAAATAATTTATTCAGCAATTGTCAAGCAATGTTCTGATTTAGGATGCAAGATAATTGCTATTGGCGGCACAGTTGATCATGTTCACTTACTAACTGGTTTTCCGCCAAACTTAACTATATCTGAGTTAATGCAAAAAGCTAAAGGCAGTTCTTCCCATTTGATTACTCATGAAATCAAACCCCACGAGTTTTTCAAATGGCAAGGTGGTTACGGTGCATTTACAGTCAGTAACCAACTTATCGACCAAGTAGCTGATTACATCCGCAATCAAGCTACCCACCATCACCAAAAATCTCTCATCTCTGACTGGGAAATTATTTAATTACAAGTAATCGGACAAAAATATTTACACATTAGGTTTTATTATGCTGGACAAGGGTTTCAGGTCGAAATTTGTGTAATTAATTTTGTCTTACTACTTATTTAGCCTGCGAAGGCAGGCTTTGTTCGTGTAGCCGCGAGTTTACTCGTGCGGCTGATTCGACTGATTCGACTCGTTCGACTGATTCGACTGATTCGACTGATTCGACTCGTTCGACTGATTCGACTGATTCGACTCGTGCGGCTGATTCGGCTGATTCGGCTGATTCG
>CASBQC010000464.1 GCA_949127805.1 Nostocales cyanobacterium PMM_0081 | reverse complement strand
CTCTCCCTCTCCTCCCCTCTCCCCCAGGTGGTCGATGGTATACTGTTTGACCGTGGGAGCCAATAAAAGAGGCTGGCTTGTGACCGTTTTGGATATTTTGGGCGGCTTGGGCAAAAGCGTGGGCGATCGCATCATCTAATTCTGCTAATTCTGCCATTGAGATGGCAACTCCTGCACAAACTGCTAAGATTCGCTCTCTAAGTTCGACTGGGTAAGGATATGTTTCTCCGGCTAACAATTCCACTTTCAGATCCAAATCTGTGCCGGAAATATCTACTAAGGCAGCGTCTATACCGTCTACGGAAGTACCACTGATTAAACCGATTACATAAGTCATTTTATTTTGGATTTAAGATTTTGGATTATGGATTTTTAATAAAAGTTTAGGCGAAAAGAGGCTTGAGTCATTCATCGTTTGCGTTTTTGATTAGACGCTATTCTTTTTTTTCAGTGGCAATGATATGTAAATCAACGTTTTTGAGCAAGCGGACTAAGGTTTGTGTTAAAGATCCTTTCCAGAGTATTTGCCAGCGCGATCGCTGACTTTCGCCAATTACAATCTGGGTGATGTGATATTGTTTCGCCACTTCTGCGATCGCACCAGCCACATCATTACTGCTGATATGAATAAAATTTCCTTCAAATTCTTTACATAGTTTCTCACAAGTTTCGATATATAAACTTTCCTCCTTGGTGAGGAAGCGGTCTTTTTGTTTGACAAATACAGAAAAAATAGGGGCATTCATATAATTAGCAAGCCTAGCCCCACGACGCAATAGTTGCACTGAGTTAGGATAGGTGGATACGCACACCAAAACCCGCTCGTGAATGTTACACAGTTGTGCTGCGGGGGTGGAAGCGATCGCCAACGCTTCAATGTTGTCTGCGACTTCCCGCAAAGCCAACTCCCGCAAAGCTATCAGATTGCGACGTTGGAAGAAATTATCGAGGGATTGTTGAATTTTTGGCTGTGCATAAATCTTGCCTTCTCGCAACCGTTCTTGGAGAGTTTCTGGTGTGACATCTATGAGAATAATCTGATTTGCTTCGTCTAAAATGCGATCGGGAACCCGTTCTCGTACTATCACCCCAGTAATTCGCGCTACTAAGTCATTGAGACTTTCCAAATGTTGAATATTCATTGTGGAGTATACATCAATGCCTGCTGCCAAAATTATTTCTACATCTTGGTAGCGTTTTTCTCGCTCTTGACCTGGGACATTGGTATGTGCGAGTTCATCGACTAACACCAACTGAGGCGATCGCGCTAAAATTGCATCCGTATCCATTTCCGTCAAAGTCAATCCACCGCGAGGAATTTCCTTACGGGGTACTATTTCTAACCCTTGCGCTTTTTGTACCGTTTCTTTACGTCCGTGGGTTTCCAAAAGCCCAACGACAACATCAATTCCCTCGTGTTTAAGCGCGTGTCCTTCTTCTAACATGCGGTAGGTTTTGCCCACACCTGGAGCCATACCAATAAATATTTTATGTTTGCCCCGCCGCGCCGAACGTATAGGATAGTAATTTCCAGAATTTGCAGTAAGAGTGTTCATAAAGTTGCCACCAAACACTAACCACCAACCATTATCATTTATTGATTTTGCCTGCGATTAAGTTCTTGGAGATCGAGAGCGTAATTCAATCGCAGAACATTAACTCCAGGCTCTCCAAAAATCGATAAAAATCTTTGATCGGTATACTTATCAAGTAAAGGACGTATTTCTTCTTCGCGGACACCACGAGCGCGAGCAACTCGATCTAACTGCTCCCGTGCTGCTTTTAGTGATATATGCGGATCTAAACCAGAACCAGATGTATAAATTAAATCGGCGACTGGTTCAATATTCTCGTCTTTGAGTTGATTTGCTCGCTCTACAATTCGTTTTAGCAATTCTGGATTAGTGGGAGCGAGATTGCTTGCACCAGATATGCCGGTTGGTTTGGCTTGTTTTCCTTGGCTATATCTTACTGTACTGGGACGACCGTGAAAATAGCGCTCATTTCTGAACTGTTGTCCAATCAAAGCCGAACCAATTGGTTGGTCTTTGAAATTATAGACAATGCTGCCATTAGCCTTTTCTTGAAGTAAGGGTACTTGAGCTATCAAAAGAATAAATAAAGGGTAAATAATTGCCGTCAGCAACCAGAGAACCAAAGTAATGCGAATTGCTCTGATAGCTTCTCTCACAATAGACATAAAATTTTTTCAAAACCTCTAATATTTACTTTATTTTTTTACCTAATTAATAACGTTCCGGGCGAAAAATGACATCAAATAAGTAAATTATAAGTGCCAGAGTCACAAATCCTAAAATCCCGATCGCCCAAGCCGAACGACGTTCCAAATTGCCATCAGCAGCAGCATAAACAACTGGAGCAATTACCAAATTTAAACACAGTCCAATAAAAATAACCAGCGACAATTTTTGTTTACACCATCGCGACCAAACAAACAAAATCGCCTGCACTACATCTTTTACGAAAAACTTATATTCTAAATTAACTCTTCTCATAACTTTCTTCTTTCTTGGTGTCCTTCTCTTCTCCTGTCGGAGACGCTCTTGCAACGAGACGCTCCGCGTTGGCGGTTAATTTTCTTAATATCGCACCCAATTGTAGAGACATTAACTACAACATCTCTACAATCAAAAAATTAATATCACGCTAACCCTACCACCGTAATCAACATGTCAATCAATTTAATCGCAATAAATGGTGCAATCACCCCACCCAAACCATAAATTAAAATATTACGTTGTAGCAATTGATTAGCAGTTAGCGGTCTAAACTTGACACCCCGTAACGCCAAGGGAATCAAAGCGGGAATAATCAAAGCATTGTAAATCAGCGCTGATAGTATGGCAGAATTGATGCTGGTCAACTTCATGATATTCAAACTTTGCAGATTGGCAGTAGTAAATAGCACCGGGATAATGGCAAAGTATTTAGCAATATCATTAGCAAGGGAAAATGTAGTCAACGCTCCACGAGTAATCAGCAATTGTTTACCAATAGAGACAATATCAATTAGCTTTGTGGGATCGGAGTCCAAATCTACCATGTTTGCCGCTTCTTTGGCTGCCTGAGTGCCAGTATTCATTGCTACTCCGACATTGGCTTGGGCAAGAGCGGGAGCATCGTTAGTACCGTCCCCCGTCATTGCCACAAGTTTCCCTTTTGCCTGTTCTGCTTGAATCACGGAGATTTTATCTTCTGGGGTTGCTTCGGCAATAAAGTCATCAACTCCAGCTTCTTGAGCAATTACAGAAGCGGTAATGTGGTTGTCACCGGTTAGCATTATGGTACGCACACCCATGCGTCGTAACTGGTCAAAACGTTCGCGAAGACCGGGTTTGACGATATCTTTCAGATAGATGATGCCGTAAATTTCCCGATCTAAGCAAACAGCTAAGGGTGTACCTCCCTGTTGGGAAACATGTTCGTAAGCGGTGTTGAGTTCTGGAGAATCTTCTCCGTTACGCGATTCTCCGAAGGAGACACTTCGTGAACGCACAAATCCTTGAATTGCTCCTACTGCTCCCTTCCGCGCTTGATATCCACCTGGTAAGTTAGTGCCACTCATGCGCGTTTTCGCCGAAAAGTCAACTGGTTCTGAGTGATTGGGGTCAAATTCAATTTTTGCGCCAAACTTTTCTGCCAGTCGGACAATTGATTTTCCCTCTGGTGTATCATCAAAGACGCTAGCTGCCAAAGCGATACTAGCGATTTCCTCGACTGAGTGACCGTTTATCGGGATAAATTCTTCTGCCAAGCGGTTGCCAAGAGTAATTGTACCTGTTTTATCGAGAACTAAAGTGTTTACGTCACCGCAGGCTTCTACTGCCCGTCCGGAAGTGGCAATAACGTTAAATTGGGCAACTCGATCCATGCCGGCAATACCGATCGCACTCAGCAATCCACCGATGGTTGTGGGAATTAGCGCTACCAACAAAGCTATCAAAATTGGTACGCTGATTTCACTTTTGACATAAAAGGCGATCGCTGGCAATGTCACCACGACAAACAAAAATACCAAGCTTAGAACTGCCAATAACACCGTCAAAGCAATTTCATTCGGTGTTTTGCTGCGTTCTGCACCTTCCACCAAAGCGATCATCCGGTCAATAAAGCCTTTACCTGGGTCGGCAGTAATGCGGATAATTAATTCATCGGAAATAATCCGCGTGCCGCCGGTAACTGAACTAGCAACATCTGAGCCTGATTCCTTCAATACTGGTGCAGATTCGCCAGTAATTGCCGATTCATCCACCGACGCAACACCCATAATCACTTCCCCATCAGCGGGAATGATATCACCAGCAACTACATATACAGTATCACTTTGTCGAAGGCTGGTGGAAGGTACTTCGGTAATTGAGCCATCGGGAGAGAGTTTTCTCGCGAGAGTTTCTGACTGAGTTGAGCGCAAAGCATCAGCTTGAGCTTTACCGCGTCCTTCAGCGACAGCTTCGGCAAAATTGGCAAACCACACCGTAAAGAATAAAATCCCGGTAATTAAGCCATTAAAACGCTGTAAATTATCCCCTGGGACTTGTCCAAATAAGTAAGGATCAATCGTAACTAAAAGAGTAATGATCGTGCCCACCCAAACCAAAAACATGACTGGGTTTTTGATTGCAGATTTGGGATTTAGCTTGACAAAAGCATCTTTAACTGCTCTGAAATAAAGTCCTATATTGTTTACTTTAGACTTTTTTGGCGATTGACGGCGATCGCTCTTGGGAGAACGTGGAGGTTTATTTTTGGGAGTAGTTGCAACGGGATTCATATATTTGGGGAGCGGGGAAGGGTTTGTTCTAGCTACCGAGCCGCGAGTTTAAAACCTTCAGCGATCGGACCTAATGCTAAAACGGGGAAGAAGGTCAGTACACCTAAAATCAGAATTACGACCGCTGTAACAGTAGTAAATAGCAGAGAATCGGTTCTCAGGGTACCGGGGGTTTCTGCCACTGTTGGTTTGTGTGCCATACTCTCAGCTAAAAGTAGGATGGCGATAATTGGTACGTAGCGTCCTACTAAGATGCTTACACAAGTACTTAAGTTCCACCATAAAGCTGTAGGTGCAGGTTGGGTATCAGCTAATCCTTCTAAACCCGAACCGTTATTAGCAGCAGCTGAAGCGTATTCGTACACAACTTGAGAAATGCCGTGAAAACCTGAGTTGCTAATTCCCGATAAAGTGTTGGGAAAAGTTAAGGCGATCGCGGTGGGAATTAAAACTACAATTGGATGAACTAGCAAAACTACGCTGGCAAGGACGATTTCTCGCTTTTCAATTTTGCGTCCGAGAAATTCCGGGGTGCGTCCCACCATCAGCCCAGTTAAAAATACGGTGAGAATTAGGTAAATAAATAAGTAAGCGGTGCCTGTTCCTTGACCGCCCCAAATAATCTGCAAAAATAAGTTAAAAAGGGTTGAAAAGCCTCCCCCTGGCATGAGAGAATCATGCATACCGTTGACAGCGCCGCACATAGTTGCAGTAGTCATGACTGCCCATAATGCAGTTTGTGCCCAGCCAAATCTTACTTCTTTGCCTTCTAAATTCGGCTGATCTGTTCCTAAGGCGGTATTGATTAAAGGATTTCCTTGCAGTTCACCGACGGCTGTAATCACAACTAAAACTACAAAAATCACAAATACCATCCAAAAAAGCCGCCAAGCTTGTTTGGTGTTGTTGGCAAATAAACCGTAGGTATAAATCAATGCCGCTGGAATCGAAATCATGGCGATTTCTTCTATTAAGTTAGAAACACCATTGGGATTTTCAAAGGGATGTGCCGAGTTAACCCCAAAAAAACCGCCGCCATTCTCGCCTAGTTGTTTGATTATCTCAAATGATGCCACAGGACCTCTAGCGATATACTGCGTACTTCCTTCAAGGGTTCTGACTACTTGCGGTGCAGCTAATGTTTGCGGTACACCTGTTAGAAGTAAGGCGATCGCTCCAATCACCGAAATTGGTAGTAAAATCCGTGTGATGCCACGAGTCAGATCGACGTAAAAATTACCAAGCGGTCTACCTGTTAAACCGCGAATAAAGGCTATTCCTACCGCTAACCCCGTCGCTGCTGAGGTAAACATCAAAAAGCCTAAAGCTGCTGTCTGGCTGAAATAACTTAAGGTTGTCTCGCTGGTGTAATGTTGTTGATCGGTATTTGTCAAAAATGAAATCGTAGTGTGCAATACTGTATCCCACGTAGGCATCCCTAACCCCGTAGGATTCAAGGGCAAAAATTTCTGAAGCGTTATTAGCAAATACACGAAAATGCCCATGACGATATTACTGTACAGTACTGCTTTTCCATACTGCCAACCCGTCATATTATCGGGAACCCGGACGCCTGCTATTGTATAAATAAGTCTTTCTACAGGCTGCATCACAAAGTCAAGTAGCGTTTTTTCTCCTAAGAAGACCCGTGCGATGTATTTACCCAGAAGGGGAGTTATTCCGATGACAATACATAGCGTTAGCCCAATTTGCAACAAACCTTGTCCCATGTATTTCCTTTAGTTTTTTCAAGTACTTACAAGCCGATGCTGAAACATTACATTTAACAACCTGTCAATTTTATTTGGCGATAAAACCGCGATATTTCGTATCACATCAATTTTTTATACTATATTTACTCTTCTGTGTTATTACTAATTTTCAGAGGTTTTTTGAACTGTCCGACAAGAATACTTAAATTTTACTCTTATTGATTTATCTTCAATAT
>CASBQC010000463.1 GCA_949127805.1 Nostocales cyanobacterium PMM_0081 | reverse complement strand
TGTAAGGTTATTCATGGCGGATCAATTAATTCGCGCCACGGCGGCTGATAGTGGAATTCGTGCAGTCGGTGTGATTACCACACGTCTGACAGAAGAAGCAAGGACTAGACATAAGCTTTCTTATGTAGCAACCGCAGCCTTGGGTCGAACTATGGCAGCTGGCTTGTTGATGGCTTCTAATATGAAGCGAGAAGGCTCTAGAGTCAATGTCCGAATTAAAGGCGATGGTCCTTTGGGTGGTATATTGGTAGATGCTGGCTTGGATGGAACAGTACGCGGCTATGTAGAGAATCCTGCTGTCGAATTGCCTCCCAATGCGAAAGGAAAACTTGACGTTGGTGGCGCAGTTGGTAATGGCTACCTTTACGTCGTTCGGGATATGGGTTACGGCTATCCTTACTCTAGTACGGTAGAACTCGTTTCTGGAGAAATTGGGGACGATGTAGCTCATTACCTGGTAAACTCAGAACAGACACCTTCTGCTGTAGTTTTAGGTGTGTTCGTGGGTGCAAATGGGGTGACTGCTGCTGGAGGTTTACTTGTACAAGTGTTGCCGAAAGCCGCTAGAGATGAAGAACTAGTAGCAACGTTGGAATCACGGGTGGCTGGTTTAGCTGGATTTACGCCGTTGTTGCAAGCAGGCAAAACATTGCCAGAAATTTTTCAAGACTTGCTGGGTGATATGGGTTTGGTGATTTTCCCGGAAACTCAAATACTGCGCTTTCATTGTGGTTGCTCTTTTAACCGCGTGCTAGGAGCATTAAAAATTTTAGGAGAAGCTGAACTGCAAGACATGATTGTCAAAGATGATGGTGCTGAGGCAATTTGCGACTTTTGCGGCTCAGTATATCACGCAAGTAGCGACCAGTTAGCGCAATTAATTGATGATTTACAAGCTGAATCTTCCGTTTCGATGTAAGTATAAATAGATACCTTTAATTCATTGCTTTAATGATATCTGTGAAGAGAGATAATCGAGATAGCTAGCTTTTTCATGGCGAGAAAGTTACTATGGCAACAAAGAAATTATCGATTCATTACAGATCGCTGTGAAATTATTTTGGTGTGAGAGATGACAGAGCGGGATATTCCAGAAAGTTGGTCATCAGCCAGAGCGACAGAGCCAGATGAAATAACCAGATTATCACGCGATCTTCCAATGGGCGATCATGTGTCTGGTGTCCCAGCTAATGGTTCTACCTCAAAGTCAGTGAAGCGCCCAAAAAAACGCAATTCAACCAAAGAAACTGTGACACCCAGCACTAGTTATGGTAAAATGCCCAACTGGATGAAAAGCTGGGTGTTGTGGACAGTTTTATTAGCGTTGATTCCTGGCAGTATCGGCTTTATTTCAATGGCGATGCTGCTAAAGTTGCCATCGGCGCCAAACTGCCCGTCGATTTTTTGGCCCCTTGCTAGTGCCTCGGTGCGACTGCACTGTGCTCAATTGGCGGCTTCAAAGCAGACGGTGAATGACTTGTTACAAGCGATCGCCTTAGTCAAGCAACTGCCAGAAAATCACCCACTCCGGGGAGAAATTAATCGCAACCTCCAAGAGTGGTCGCGTTCGATTTTACAGCTAGCCGATCAAAGTTTTCAATCAGGGAAGTTAGACGAAGCGATCGCAACAGCACATAAAATTCCTCAAGACCT
This sequence comes from Nostocales cyanobacterium PMM_0081, assembly GCA_949127805.1. Classification (GTDB taxonomy): domain Bacteria; phylum Cyanobacteriota; class Cyanobacteriia; order Cyanobacteriales; family Nostocaceae; genus Hassallia. The sequence goes on along the minus strand of CASBQC010000463.1, from coordinate 29,299 downwards.
CTCGGCTGATAAATTAGTAGATGAGCAAATCACCAAATGGCAGTCAATTTGGTCTAAGGGAGAAAACATTTACCAAAAAGCGGAAGAAGAACTACAAAAACAACATTGGCAATCGGCGTTTATGCTGGCATCTAAATTGGTGCGGGTAGATAATAAATACTGGCAAACAGCTAAGTACGATCAATTAAATCGCTTGATTGTCTCAGCGCGAGAAGATGGTGAAAAGTTGGCAAAAGCCAACGGCTTGGCAGAAGACGCAGGAGTGGATAATTTACTAAAAGCCATCAAAATAGCTGAATCAATTGGGCAAGATAGTTACGTTTATCAAAAAGCGCAGGCAACAATTCCAGTATTTGGACGGAAAATCCTGGCATTAGCACAGAAAAAGCTAGATCGTCGGGATGCGGATAAAGCGCTGGAAATAGTCGGCAAAATTCCGGCAAATACTGGGCTAAAGTTTGAAATAGAAGACTTTACAGCTATAGCTGATGCCCAAAGAAATGCATGGATCGGCAGTGTTTCTGGTTTAGAAACAGCGATCGCCCAAGCACAACAAATTGACCCTTCTAGACCAGTTTACGATAAGGCACAAAAACTGATTGCCCGTTGGCAGTTGGAAATTGAAGATGTTGCCAATTTAGACAAAGCACGTACACTGGCTAGTCAAGGAACAGTTAGCGATTTGAATGCAGCGATCGCTCAAGCGCGTCTCATCCCGGTTAATAATCCTCGTGGTTCTGAGGCTATGCGAGAGATGGGACGCTGGCGTGCTCAAGCTGAGACAATTGAAGATAAACCTTATTTGGAACGCGCTGAACAGATAAGTTTTATAGAGGATGTTAACTCATTGCAAGCTGCGATCGCCGAAGCAAGTCAAATTCGTAATGGTCGGGCATTGTATCCAGAAGCACGCAGAAAAATTCGCACATGGACGGCGAAAATTCAGCGAATTGAAGACCAGCCATACTTAGATGAAGCGCGACAAATTGCTAGTACTGGCGATCTAGCCTCTGCCATTAAATCCGCTGAACAAATTGCATCGTCAGGACGCGCACTAAGTGGAGAAGCACAAGCGTCTATAGACGATTGGCGAGGGCAAATCCGCGCAAGACAAAATTGGCGCAAAGCGCGGGAAGTCGCACTTGCTGGCACTCCCGAAGCTTTGTCAGAGGCAATACAGCTAGCGGATAGAGTGCCAAGTCGCAGTCTATTACGCAATGACGTGAATCCGGCTATTGACCAATGGAGTCAGCAATTATTAGAGATAGCACGCTCTCAAAGTGAGTCTGATGTCATTAAAGGCATTGAAACTGCCAAACTGATTCCCCAAGGTTCTGCTGCTTACAGCGCAGCGCGAGAGCAAATTAGGAATTGGCGCGAGTTGCTCAAACCTGAGCCAGAACCAGAACCACAACCAGAGCAATCTCCGGAGGAATCAACAACGACAACCCAGCAGCTGTAATATCAAATCTGGTTGTGAGATATTGATTTCGCTGCATTACGCTCCATAGGTTAAAACCTATGGCTAATAGCCAAAGTCATCTTCAGATGACTAAATGCATTTTGGTCAAGCTTTTCAGTCCATTTTAATGGAATTCGCGCTCTTTGCCTGTGAATTTTAATTCTGAGCGGGATAAATTTGAAGTCAGTTTAAATCAACAATGATTCTCATAAGGGTACAGCAATGCTGTACCCTTAATTATTTTTGTATATGCCAATTGTTTGCAGGTGAACTTTGACCATCAAGATTGTGACTCTGAGGAATAATGTTGCACAATATTGAGGTTCCACTAACCTGATGCCACTCTCCGGCTGATGTCGTCCTTTTTTGTTTGTCGCAATCTACTATGGCAAAAATAAACAGTAATTACCTTAAGCTCAAAGCAGGCTATCTATTCCCCGAAATCGCTCGACGAGTCAATACTTTCGCTCTGGCAAACAGTGAGGCAAATATCATTCGGTTAGGTATTGGTGATGTCACTGAACCTTTACCTGAAGCTTGTCGCACAGCTATGATCAAAGCTGTCGAAGAAATGGGCGATCGCTCTACGTTCAAAGGCTACGGTCCAGAACAAGGTTATGCTTGGTTAAGAGAGAAAATTGCTTTACATGACTTTCAATCTCGCTCCTGTGAGGTTGATGCATCGGAAATTTTCATTTCTGACGGCTCTAAGTGCGACACGGGCAATATTCTGGATATTTTTGGCAATGATAATGCGATCGCTGTCACCGATCCTGTATATCCTGTGTATGTAGACACCAATGTGATGGCAGGACATACGGGAGAAGTTAACGAAAAAGGCGAGTTTGAGGGCTTTGTGTATCTGCCAATTACAGCCGAAAACAACTTCACCGCCGAGATTCCTGACAAAAAAATCGATTTAATTTATCTCTGCTTTCCCAATAACCCCACCGGCGCGATCGCTAGCAAAGAACATCTCAAGGCGTGGGTGGATTATGCTAAGTTTCATAACTCGATCATCTTCTTTGATGCGGCTTACGAAGCGTTTATCACCGATTCTGAGATTCCGCACTCGATTTATGAAATTGAAGGTGCAAGAGATTGTGCGATCGAGTTTCGCTCTTTCTCTAAAAATGCCGGCTTTACTGGTACTCGTTGTGCCTTTACGGTTGTACCGAAGACACTGAAAGGCAAAGCTGCTGATGGTTCTGATGTGGAACTGTGGAAACTGTGGAATCGCCGCCAATCTACCAAGTTTAATGGCGTGTCTTATATCGTCCAACGCGGAGCCGAGGCAGTTTACTCTGAGGAAGGTATAGCACAAATTAAAGCACTTGTCAACTTTTATATGGATAATGCGAAAATAATTCGCGATGAACTAACAGCAGCCGGATTACAAGTATATGGCGGTATAAATGCGCCTTACGTCTGGGTGAAAACGCCTAATAATTTGTCGAGTTGGGATTTCTTCGATAAATTGTTGCAAACTGTAAACGTTGTGGGAACACCTGGTTCTGGTTTTGGTGCTGCGGGTGAAGGTTATTTTCGGATTTCGGCATTTAATAGCCGGGAGAACGTGGAAGAAGCGATGAAACGGATTACCGAGAAGTTTAAAGTGTAATAATCAGGGTACTCCAACCTATGCTCTTGAGATTTTTCAAATTTTAGACTATGAGGAGTGGGAGCATCTTGCTCCCTTGTTTACACATTTAAGATACTCCCGGAGTAATTGTCTATGACACTATTAATTCCGTCAATTTCAGTATATTCTCTAGAAGAGTTTCTGAAATTGTCAGAAACAAAACCGGCTAGTGAATATATCGACGGACGCATTTACCAAAAGCCAATGGCACAGGGAAAACATAGTACAATTCAAATTCGTTTAGCTACTGCTATTAATCAGATTGCAATCAATCAAAAAATAGCTTATGCATTTCCAGAATTACGCTGCACATTTGCGGGACGCTCTTTAGTTCCAGATATTGCTGTGTTTGAATGGCAAAGAATTCCTCTTGATACCAAAGGCAGAGTAGCTAATAAATTTGAAATTTATCCAGATTGGATAATTGAAATTCTTTCTCCCGAACAATCTCCAAACCGAGTTATCCGTAAAATTACATTTTCTATCCAAAATGGTACAAAGCTAGGTTGGTTTCTTGACCCCGAAGATGAATCTGTAATGATTTTTCAACCAAACCAACTACCAGAAATTAAAGAAGGACAAGATATTTTACCAGTTCTCAGCGTATTAGGAGACTGGCAATTATCAGTTGCAGATGTATTCGCTTGGTTAAGTTTTACATAAAAAATTGTTGAGAAGAAATTGGATATCAATTATTTGGCGTTGCTGGTTTCATGTATGAATATGATTTTATATAATACCAAAATCCTTGTAGAGACGTAGCAGTGCTACGTCTCTATATGCGGATTCATACCTCAATTGGTGCAACGCCAATTATTTTCTGATTACCGTAACATTTTTGCGATCGCTTCACAAACAAGATTAAAAATAAATGCGTTAATTTTTTAATTTACCTTACTTCCATCTTGCCCGTAAGCCTGCCAAGCTAAATCTATCAGACCCTGGGCGATCGCTGCTGCTACCACAGCATTACCTTTGCGACTGTCAATTGTAATGTGAGGTACAAGAGAATCTAACAAACATTCTTTAGCAGCATCCACATTTACAAATCCGGCTGGGGTGGCGATGATTAAAGCTGGTCGAATTTCCTCAGCTTCAATTAAATTAACTAGTGCTGTGAGAGCCGTTTGCGCTTGACCGACAATATAAATGCCTTCTGGGTAACGTTTAGCTAAAGTTTCAATTCCCCAGGCTGCACGAGTTTTGTCTTTTTGGGGACGAGTCAGCGCTTCCATGCTGCAATACACCGGATTGGCAAAAGTATTTTGAATGTGTTGTGCTATACCCACTTGTACCATCGGCACATCTACAACAATCGTAGTACGCGCTGCCAGTGCTGCGGCTCCAGCTTGCAAAGCACGCTCCGAAAAGCGAATCAAAGAATTATACTCAAAGTCAGCTGTCGCATAAATTACCCGCCGGACAATTTCATATTCTGCGGGTGAAAATACATGTTCGCCAATTTCACTATCAATGATTGCCAAACTTTGAGCATCAGTTACGTGCCATTCCATCGGTATCAGCTTCTCTAGAGCTTTCAGCTTACAGCTTATCAGTAATAGAGAGTCAAAAGTCAATGGTCAAAAGTCAATGGTCAAAGGTCAATGGTCAAAGGTCAATGGTCAAAGGTCAATGGTCAGGATTAAAAATTCATAACTCGTAAAGACGCGAAATTTCGCGTCTCTACAACTCAGCACTTAGGACTCAGCACTAGGAGAAGATCGGCTGAAAACAATTGACAGATAGGCAACCAACGCACCAATGATAAAACCGGAGACATTACGAATTATAGGTAGCCATTCGTGTGTCCGCGTTACTACCGGTCCAATACCGAAGGCAATAAACAAAATTCCCCACAAAGGTGAGAAAATTAAAGCCCATTGCCAAGCAAAACCTTGTTTATCGCTGCGGGGTTGACCTGCAAATCCACAAATTATGCCCCCAAGTACTGAGCTAATCAAGGTGAGAATCCATTGCTCTTGTGGTAGTCCGGGAACCGCAATGCAACCCCCTTTAAGCAAACAGCCTTTAACTGATTGTAAGGCTTGGAGAATCGCTTGGTCTTCGCCTTCTTCTCGGACAAAGTACAAGTTACCGAAGCGGGTTTGTAATTCTATCCAAAAAGTGCGCGGTAGAAGTTCATAAACTGCGTCACCGACACTAAAACTGAGGATGTTACCCCCACGGGAATCCGCAACCAGGAGAATGCTTTTGTCATCCAAACCCCAAAATTTAATCACTGCGCGACCTGGGGTGCGGTCATATTGAGTCAAAACTCTCAGTTTCCAGCCTGTTTCGGCTTGAAATTGATTTAGGTCATTGACAAGCTGTTCTTCTTGAATGTCGGTGAGAGTTTTGGCTAAGTCTACAACTGGGGTTGGTTTATTAGGTAGTAACTCAGGATTGTCATAAGCCAGTGCGCTTTGGGAATGCATCACCCAAATTGACCCAACCAAGAAAAATACAGTAATCGATACCAGAATTCGTCGCCAAAAACAATTCTGCATGTACGTTTTTATACAAATTTTAACAGTAAATGTGAAGAAGTTGTTTTAAAAGAATACGATAAAAGTGATACTTCTTTACACTTGTTTACTTTACTCTAATCTAATGGTGTAGATCAAAGCATTGTTTCGCATCCTCATTTTTGGGGAAAAATTACAAGCGATCGCTTCCCGCAAGTGCGAAAACGCCGAAAATAGATTTAATTCACAACTATGCACAAATGTCAAGTTTTTTTTAGTTTATTCTTGGTCAGACCAATCCTCAGCGGCTGTGGATTTCGACAAGGAATCTTCATCATCAAAATCCCAGGTAGGAGCGTCATTGTAACCGTTGTCATTGCGGCTGCCTTGCCTCTTGGCTTCTCGTTCTCGCAACGCGATCGCTGATGAAGTATTGGGTGACAATCGGTCAACTTGTCGTCTAGGAGGCTTTTGGCGTGTAAAGGTTTTCCAAGCTGTTTTCATGCCAACAAATATGCTGCGCGTGCCTATTTGAACGTTTTGCGCTTGCTTTTTAGCACCATCTAGGCTTTGATCAACTTGTTTAACAACTTGACTAGCACTTTTGACACCTTCACTAACATCATCAGTCAAGTCAGTGATTTCCATGCCAGTGGTGCGGATAGCATTTAGAGTCGGTGGTAACTCTCGTGAGAGGGTATCAAATAATTTTTCAGCACTACGGGCGGCTCTAGCTAACTCCTGCAAAGCTGGTATAGCCGCTATTAAAACAGCAGTTAAACTAACGGCGACTAAAAGAATCGATAGTCCCAGCCAAAACAGGGGGTCAATCACAGTTATGCTATCTATGGGCGATCTAGATTTGACATTCTCCGACCTGAAGGGACGGAGATTCTTAAAGAATCTCTTTAAAGGCTGAGTCAAAACAGCCCCTAGACGCTCAAGACAAATACCAGTACTATCCGGTATTGCAATTGCGCTTACTTTTGTTTTAGTTATCTATGCTTTGGGAGTCCATCAAATCTTGGTGGTATTACGAAGGTGTTGTGCCATTACTTGTTTGTCCAGGCTACGGTCATTATGCCGAGACGAGACAAATCAGGGGTCGCTCCTTAACAAAACACTTTGATCGCGTTGATGGTTGTTCTTACTCACAGTTCAATTTTATCATACTTGACGGCGGTTAAAACCGCTTGAGGCGTGTTTCCTCCACGCATCTATTGCCAAGTGGCTTCCACACTACCCACGTTATTTTTATGAAGGAAGGGAATCGGAATTTTCTAGTTGCACTGAAGCAGCGCTTTGGTTTTCTTGTGTGGTTTGCCGCTTCAAGACTTGGTTTTCTCGCACAGTTGCATCTATACCAGAGGCGATCGCTTCTCGTAATCGATCCAATGTGTCATCCCAGTTTTTCATTGCGCTGGTAGACAGACGATCTGCCTGAATCTGGAGGCTTGTTGATAAATCTTCTGCCAATTCTGGCAAAGCATCGGCAGATTTCTTCAATATTTTCCGCGTTTCACGCCCTGTGCGTGGAGCTGCCAGTAAACCGGTCAAAGCACCGATGGTAGCTCCCAGCATCAAACCGCCAATAAATACTCCAGAACGGTTGTTAGACATTTTGTTGTTTCTCTCTTTACACCCATTTTAGGTGGGTTTTCACGCCTTGCAAGTCAAAATAATTTTACTTATCTTTCTTTAAGTGACAATATATCAGCTTTAATTGTTGCCTTTATTTCTCAGTTGATTTTACTACAGTCTTTTTCTTATATTTTGTCCCCAACCCAAGTTTGGAAAAATAGCGCCGCTGAATTTGCTGTCCCACAAGCAGCAGGCTGAAGATTTGCCGGACTTGTTCAATTTGCAGCTGTATCGACTGGTTTCCCTGCCGCAATAGCTGAATATTCTGCTGCCGTCTAGAAATATTTTCGGGTGCTTTCTCAAGTACCGCATGGGTGCGACGTTCAGCAGCAGTCAATCGATTGGCTATATTCGCCAGCCGCTTTTTAAATTGCCACACTCGCCTCGCAATATAAAGTAATATTAAGGAAATGAGAATATTAATAATAACAACTAATGTTACCATTTTTTACCTGGGGTAGATCCTTTCATTGACCTTGTGCGTGAAAAAACTTGACTTGGCTATTAAATTAATCATACCGACAGCGCCAAAAATGTAGCTCGGCTATTTTCAGTTTCCAGTCGAGGTAAAAAAGAAGTCAAAACAAAATCCCACACCAAGCCAAGGGTAGGGGTTGCGCGTACAAAGCCTACTTTTGTATGTAGTAAGCACTCTTCGTGCTTAAAATAGGCGTTAAAACGCCTACTACAAATAAGCTGAAACACATCTAATCTGCAAGCTTTAAATAAATCAAGATTCTTGTACCGGTGCCAATGCGAAGAAAGTGGGTTTCCCGACAGATGTGCAAAAGAGCGTTGGGCATCTTGCCCGCCAAAATGTGTGCAAACTAAATGTGGAACAGCTTATCAATTTGTTCTTGCCCAACTGGTTCCTTTCCAAATACTAATAAACAAACCCCCAGCAACTAAAGCTCCCAAATTCCATTTGACAGAAGACTTAATTAAATTTAAACCTCGCAAAGACTGAGTTGCTTCAGCTTGAGTTTTAATTTGTTTCTTAGCTTGAGAAACTTGTGACAAAACTTGAGTTTTTAATTCTTCAGGATTTTTACCTTCTAATGAGCGACCTTGGCTTTTGAGAAAATTATCAATTTGTTGCGGTGTGGCTTGGTTTAGTTGCTTTTCCAACTGTTCGGCTTGAGATATTTGTTGCTTAGATAGAGTAATAATTTGAGCAGCACTTTGATTATTCAGCCGGAGAGTGTTACCAACTCCTAAAGGAATTAGTAAGAAAAACAATAATGCAAATAACAAAGTTAACCAAGATAATAACTTTAATAAAGGGAATTCCCATTTGGAGCGTGAATGCATTTCTCCAAAAAATACCAACACTAAACCGATTAACGGTACCGGCACTCGTTCAACCAGCGCTCCAAAAGTTTGAAATTCCCAAGCCGGGTTCATAAAGTTGGGTGGAACAAACATCTCAACGATGTCAAAAAATGCTAATAATAGCAGACCATAGCCAAGCGATCGCAAAATAGTCATCGACCCTTGTTGACTATAAGCAAATGCTTGTAACTCTTGTAATAAGGGAGTAAATCTATCACTATTTGATTTAGTCATCTTGTAAATTGTTGATTGTTATTTGTTAGTTGTTGGTTGTTAGTTGTTGGTTGTTATTTGACCACTATCCACTAACAACTTTAAAGTTTTGGAAAGCGGGGTTGCCACCACTGATGCCAAGAAAACCAGACGTTCTCCAGTTTTTTGTAAGCAGCTTCCGGGGTAGAATTCTGTACAGGAATGGACAAATGTGCCCATAAACAACCCCTGTCTTCAATTGGCTTTTTGCCTAGTAACCAAGGTAATAGACGCTCCCAACGGCGATTATATAAAGAGTTACTTTGCCTAAAGCGTTGATCTGTGAAGGTACTGTTGCCCTGTAGGTTAATACAGGCACTTAGGTATGCTCGTCCTTTATCAACTCCAAGCCCGTAGTAACCGACTTTATCTTGCTGACGCACTAGAGGAGAGGATGAAATCGAAGTGTATTCCTTGATGAGTTTGCTAACATCAAAAATTGTTACATAGCGCATTTCGATATCTAGAGATAAGTCTTTTTGAATGTATTGATAATGCTTTTGGGCAATCAGGTTAGAATGCTCTTTAGTTAATGTTGGCTGGGAATATTTTGTATTTAACTGCCATTGTGATAATGGTACTGTTTCTGGGAAAACAACCGTGGCAAGGGTGCTTTTTTCTGCATTGGGAAATAGTACCACTTTGCCCAAAACTAAAAAGACACTACTAAAAGTGAGAGCCAAAAGTGGAAGGCGAAATTCTTTCCAAATAATCATTACCTTAATGACGACTTAGGTTGTTGAATTTTGGGTTCATTTATATTTAATATAAACCAGCAAAATAAACCAAAAAGTATGACAGCAATCATGGAAAAAATTAAAGAACCATCTCCATGATGCCAATATTCAAATGCTTCCTGATTGCCTTTTGCGACTATGACAGCCATGAGAGCAACGCGAACCCCATTGACGACAAATCCCAAAATTGCCGCTACTATTGGTGCAAGTATTTTATGCTGCTTATTTAGAGGAAACATGAAAATAAAAATTAGCGCTAAACCCAATTGTTGGAATATTATTTCTATCCCAGAACAGCCACTAGCTACTTCTATACTTCCTGTTGGTAGATAAATATTTACTCCAGAGCGAGTAACTTCAAAAGCTGTATACCAAAGTATAAAAGTGGCAAGTTTTGCCGTGAGTAAAGTAACTTGACTAATTAGTAATGATGGTAATAATTTGGGTGCGCCAAGAAAAAATAGTGTTAGCAATTCTCCTTTGTATTGTTTTAATCCACGAAAGCCAGAAGCTAGTAAGGCAATACCGAGGGCAACAATGAAAGGAAACAGGAATAAAAAGCCACCAAAACTTGTTAAAGATGCGCTTTTGAGAAGTACAATTCCAATGATTGACAGACCCAAAAAGCTGGAGAAAACTCCGCTTTCTAGATTTAAGCTGTGGCGTTTTTCCCAAATTAGAGAAGAGACAGCTATCCAAAATAAAAGACTGGTTCCTAATAAGCTAGGATTATCCGATTTCCAAGTTAAAGTTATGTGAATTGCAATTAAGCCCGCACCAATTGCTAATAGCCAGAATTGGGCATTTTTTAAACGACTGACTGGGGTCAGGTGGATGGATTTCATTTTAATCTGGCGGCAGTTTCAGCAAATATTTGATAGGTAGACGGAAGAAAACATAACTATAGGGCAATACAGTTCAGTTAAGGTTTTTGGTACTGATTTTAGACCTGTAGAGACGCGAAATTTCGCGTCTCTACATTAACTTAGATTAGACTTTGGCGGCTTCTTTTTCTTGTTGCTGGCGTTTGCGACGTAACGCTACACCAATACCACCGGCTGTTAAAGAACCTAAGATAGTAAAAGGTTCAGGGACGGGTTGAGATGCCCGTGGTGTAAGAGACAAATTCCAACGTAATATAGGTAAAGGTTGATGGTAGATTTACCCGGTAGTGAGATTCGCTCTTCATCTCAAAGTTGCTGCACAAACCTTTACAAGACGCATTTACGCTGCGATAGGTGGGTGCTGCTTGTCGCAATGCAGCGTAGATATGACTTAAGTCTTTAATCTCGCTTTTTTGAGTTGTTGGCGATGTCTTCAGTGTTTAGTCCTGAACTGCATAGTATTCAGTGTTACTGGTAAGGTAGAAAAAATCAACTAGTACAGGCTGGTCTTGATGAAATCTTTAAACTACTGAACGTTACTTCTAGATATTTTCACCTACCAAAAGTTAGATTTTATAAGGATTGCAGGCGAAACTTAGTTGTTCGCTGTATAAAATTGATGTTAATACTCTTTAAATTACAGGAAATTACTTACTAAAGGACTTCTAAAAAATAAAATTACAACTAAAAGATGCGCCCAATTTAGCCCACGCAGGTGGGCTTAGATCGTGTAGCCCCAGGCTTCCAGCCTGTTCGCGCAGCGTGCGCTCGGCGCAGGGCGTTATGTGCAGCCTCACATAAAATTGGTATTACGCACTCGTTATGAAAAATAAGGCTTTGGGGATACGCTGCGCGATCGCACAGCAAACAATGACAAAATTTCCTTATTATTGCGTAAGTACTGATGAAAATTCCCCCTGATGCGATTATTGCCGACGAAAAAATCACACGCTACTTATTAGTACCAAGAGAACAAGATGATAAATCAAAGTTTCTCGCCCAAGCTGGATTTACACAAGAAAACCCAGAACTCCTAAAAGCAGCAATTCGTAAACTTGCAGATTCAACACCAGCAATACAAGATAGAGATAATGAATATGGGGTGTTCTATCGTGTCACTGGTGAATTAATCAGCTTAAACCAGCGTAACCTAGCAGTGATCGCAGTTTGGTTGCAAAGGGCTGTTGACGGCAAGTTTCAGTTTATCACCCTCAAACCTAACAAGGAGTCTGCAAATGAACTTTGAACTATACCAGCGTGTCGCTTTAAATCGTGACTTAAACGAACATCAATTAAAAAAAGGTGATGTGGCAACTTTAATTGATTTTGTCCCTAATCCTAGCAATGGCGAACAAGGATGTGTTCTAGAAGTATTCAATGCAACTGGTGAATCAATAGCTGTTGTCATCGTTCCCATACCTGATATTAAACCACTGAGAAATAATGAAATTTTAAACGTTCGCTCTTTGGTAGAAATTTAGTAAATTTATGTTTTAAGCACTCTCCGTGCTTACTAGGAAAAAAATAAAGGTGGGTGTTACCCCACCTTAGTTAATCAGAACTTACACACAACTAAAGACTCAGCTATTATCGCTCTTCTATGACTTTGGGCAGAGAATAATTTCATGAAGTCCCGACGACTGGAAGTCGCGCCCCCGGTGCTTCTCCCAAGGGGAGACGCTGCGCGAACAACGCGGGTAACCCGCGCAACGCACTGGCTTGGCTACACAAACAAAGTCCGCGATTAGGCGGACTAATATGAAAATAGGGTTTGAAATTTAATCTAGCCAGAGTAATAAAAGAGCGTTATTTATGATGACCACCTAGCCATTTTGCGGCTGCGATTCCCAAAACGGCTGCGACGACGGGGTTGCTGAGAAACTTGAGAATACCTGGTTGCTCGGCTAGTACTTCGCGGAATATGTCGGGATGGTTGTGATATGCGAAGGATGCGAGTTTGCTGACATCATCAGCGCTCATGTGACTTGCGTTATGAGTGGAAAGTCCAATCTGTTGCTCTAGATGACGCTCATCCAATCCTCTTTGCTTGAAGTGTTTGAAAAACGATCGCGCGACATCATCACGTTCGTTGGGTTTGATTTGAGCGATCGCTTTCTGCAATTCTGGCTCCATTTGGCTCGTTGGAATGCGATCGGGATGCAAAGATTGACCAAACATCTGACGACGTTCGTCTGTAGTTGTCCGTTGAGCAAAATCGTCGAAGCTTTGATATTGCTTTGATGGATCAACTGGTGCATCATCCAATGATTCTACATTCCCCTGAGCCAAGTCGTTCATTATTTGACGTTTGTACTGGTCGCTACTTGACACTTTATTTTCCTCCGTTAACTAAAAGCTCATGGCTTTGTTCGTCAATTTTTTATTCAGCAACTAATTAACACGCATTTATGTTGCTTACTTTCACTTTTTGTTGATAATACGTAATTGTAAATTGGGAAAAACCCATTACCAATTACCTATTACCCCAGACCAATATTGAGTAATTACGCGTTGTACTCAATCTTATTAGTCTGAACATCATACTTAGTCGTCAAAATCAATTGCTTATCAGGTGCATATATCAAAACTGTTAAGTCTTGATTGGGGAAATTCTTGCGGAAACCTTGCGCTAAGGATTTTGCTAAGTCTCTCACTTCGTTAGGACGAACTTGAGGGGAAATCACAACACCTAGTTTGTTATTGTCACGCACGAAAGCATCACGTATTAATCCCTTAGATGATTGCACAACCCAGTCACCAAAGGTTTGTCCTGTAGGAGTATTTCCCCGCTCTAATTCTGCGTAAGCTGTACTTGTACCAATTGCTGGTTGATTGGTTGTGCGGTCTAATTGCGCTACATTACCGCTACTGCAAGCAGTACTTATTGTCAAAACTAAAATCAAGACGAAAGCAGTCAATATTCGGCGACCCCGTTGAAGCAAAACCATTTTTATATCCTCCCAAAAATTACATTTTAAACCAAATGAAATATAGTAATCCCATTCAAGGTTTTTTAAACCCATTTTGCATGTATAGCAAGCAACAACACTATGTTTACGATTCGTTTATGGTTGCTATATTTGTTTGAAGTTTATTGAATTTATTATTTTGCAGGTCTATTAATTACAACAATTTTCACATTAATAAATTGCATTCCTGCCGCAGAGACGTTTCGCCGAAACGTCTCTACAATAATCTATATATATCTGAAAATTGCTTTTGGTAGTAAGCATCCCTTAAGTTTTGAATTTTGCCTGCACATCGCTCAATGGCACCTTTATCCCCTTTGAATGGGGGATAAAGGTCTGTGAGGATTTACGTTTGTCAGGGAGCTTTTAAGTCAGGGAATGCACTCCAATTATCCTATAGACGTTCTGCAAAAAGCATTCTACTTAGTCAATTGCTTTTTTGACGTTATCTTTTACGTCTTCGACACCGTGACGTACTTCGCTTTCGGCTTGCTTTGCTTTGCCTTCTGCTTTATCTTCTGGATCTCCGGTAATATTTCCCAGTGCTTCTTGAGCCTTACCTTCGATGTTTTTAGCAGCTGCTTTAGCGCGATCTTCTATGCTCATTTTTGCTCTCCTTATTTAGATATTTTTTATTTCAAAGCTTGTTTGTAACTTTGAAATTGTTTTTTATTACCTTTACAACGTAACTTAATGTTGTTACTGTAGCCTTCCGCCACAAGATATATTAGTTGTCTATGCTAAAAGAGGGAGATAAAAAAATCAGATGCGAACTGGAGTACTAATAACGGAAATAGTTATAGCAATCTGTTTAAACAAGATCCCCGACTTAAGAGCGAGAAGTCAGGGATCTGAATAGCAGTCAATTTTCACGCTTTTATTTAGGTGTTAACTACTTAGCTATTTAATAAAAAACCCGGTTATATATAGCAACCGGGTTAATAAAGTTCTAAGTATTATTTTGTTTAATCCAGAAAACCCATCATAGTATCTGCATCGTCAATCATATTTGATGCTACTGGACGATTGCCCATTACGGAGTAAGTTTGCGAAATTACTAGTCCACTTGAAGCGATTGGACGAATCCCAGACTGGTGAATATTATCAACGACGTGCATTGTATTGACACCAATTGGACGAATTCCGTAAACGTTTACTGTGTGGTCAACTTGCAAATCACTGGGGCTAATCGGACGATCTTTGGAGATAGCGAGTGTATCATGAACTTCCGCTTGCGAGGGTGATTCTAGCTTCACTAGCTTATTAATATCTTGCCCTTCTGCATCTGTATTCAAACTATTATCCTGATTATTTTCAACTTCCACTGTGGTGTCTCCCTTTAGCTTACCAAGCTTTTGCCCTTGATTGATTGTTCTACCACTACTACTAACACTCATGATCTAATTTCCTTGATTGTTAAGTAAATTTTACAATACTTATTGTAAAAATAAATTTTTCCTTAATATTTTGAGTGTAACCTTAAAGAAGCTGGTAAAAATATATATTTATTTAAAAGGTACATATAAATAAATTAAAATAGTAAACTTTTGTAATAAAAAGTGAAATTTTATTAATTTTCTAGTTCAGGTGTGCAATGACGTTCGGTAAATACTCAACGTAAAATACAGCGCATTCGCTACCATGAGATAGGGTATTTATAGTACATTTGTATGACAGAATTTTGTCTTCAAGCACCGTTTGTGCCGACAGGAGATCAACCACAAGCGATCGCCCAACTTACCACCAGTATTCAAGCCAACAACCATTATCAAACTTTACTGGGAGCGACGGGAACAGGCAAGACATTTACAGTCGCATCAGTAATTGAGAAAGTAGGGAGACCCACACTTGTATTAGCGCATAACAAAACCCTTGCCGCACAACTTTGTAACGAGTTGCGAGAATTCTTTCCCCACAACGCAGTCGAGTACTTCGTCAGCTACTACGACTACTATCAGCCAGAAGCTTATATTCCCGTCAGCGACACGTATATTGAAAAGACAGCTTCAATTAACGATGAGATTGACATGTTGCGTCACTCAGCTACGCGATCGCTTTTTGAACGTCGTGATGTCATCGTTGTTGCTTCCATTAGCTGCATTTACGGTTTGGGAATTCCCTCAGAATACCTAAAAGCTGCCATTCCCTTTAAAGTGGGTATGGAAGTTAATCAACGCCAAATTTTGCGAGATTTGGGATCAATTCAATATAGCCGCAACGATATAGAAATGGGTCGCGGTAAATTTCGTGTTCGAGGTGATGTTTTAGAAATTGGTCCGGCTTACGAAGATAGAATTATTCGCGTTGAATTCTTTGGTGATGAAATTGACGCAATTCGTTATGTCGATCCGGTGACAGGTGAAATCATTAAAAGTATAGAAGCGGTGAATATCTATCCAGCGCGTCACTTTGTTACCCCAGAAGAAAGATTAGAAGTAGCTTGTGATGACATTCAAGCAGAATTAAAAGAACGCAAAGTCGAATTAGAAGAAACGGGGAAATTATTAGAAGCGCAACGTATAGATCAGCGCACGCGCTATGATTTGGAAATGTTGCGCGAAGTTGGTTATTGTAACGGTGTAGAAAATTATTCTCGCCATTTAGCCGGCAGACAAGCTGGAGAACCTCCAGAGTCTTTAATTGATTATTTTCCTAAAGATTGGCTGTTAGTAATTGATGAATCTCACGTTACTGTGCCACAAATTCGCGGCATGTACAACGGCGATCAAGCGAGAAAAAAAGTCTTAATTGAGCATGGATTTCGTTTGCCCAGTGCTGCTGATAATCGTCCTTTGAAAGCAGAAGAATTTTGGGAAAAGGTGAATCAATGTATATTTGTTTCTGCTACACCAGGAAATTGGGAATTAGAAATTTCGGAAAATAATATAGCACAACAAATAATTCGACCAACGGGAGTGATTGATCCAGAAATTCATGTACGTCCGACAGAAGGACAAATTGATGATTTGTTGGGAGAAATAAAAGATAGAGTTGACCTGAATGAGCGGGTGTTAATTACCACATTAACTAAGCGCATGGCGGAAGATTTAACTGAGTATTTAGAAGATAATGGGATTCGGGTGCGATATTTGCATTCTGAGATTAATTCAATTGACCGAATTCAGATAATTCAGGATTTGCGTGAGGGTAAATTTGATGTATTGGTTGGGGTGAACTTGCTGCGGGAAGGTTTGGATTTACCGGAAGTTTCGCTGGTGGTAATTTTGGACGCAGATAAAGAAGGGTTTTTGCGTGCAGAGCGATCGCTAATTCAAACTATAGGTAGAGCAGCGCGTCACATTCGCGGTAAAGCGATTATGTATGCTGATAATCTCACAAAAAGCATGATTAAAGCAATTGACGAAACTGATAGGCGTCGTGGGATTCAAACAGCATACAACAAGTTGCACAACATTACACCGCAACCCATTGTGAAAAAATCGACTAATGCGATTTTATCATTTTTGGAAGTATCGCGGCGATTGAATGCAACTGAGTTGGAAATTGTTGATGAACATATAGATGAATTACCGTTAGAACAAATTCCAGATTTGATTACTTTGCTAGAAGGACAGATGAAAGAAGCAGCGAAGAAATTGGAATTTGAAGAAGCGGGTAAATTGCGCGATCGCATTAAGCATTTGCGCGATAAATTAGTGGGACGTTAGATATTAGACATATCCAGAAATAAATTATGCGTTGCCCGAACCCCAAAAGACGTTCCACCGGAACGTCTCTACATCTTTTCCAACAGATATAAGGACAAAACCTCACTCTTAAAGCTTATGAACACCATCACGTTGAATATCCCCAATCTGGGTATCGAGGGGTTTTATGAACTTTGTCAAGCAAACCAAAATTTGCAGTTAGAACGTACTGCAACTGGAGAAGTTATAATTATGCCTCCAACATATCCTTGGACAGGTAAGAAAAACTCTGGTTTAAATGCTCAACTATGGAATTGGAGCGATCGCACAAATTTAGGTATTGTATTTGACTCTTCCAGTGGCTTTACATTCCCTAATGGTGCCGTTTACTCACCCGATGCTTCTTGGGTAAATAACGAAAAATGGGAGGCTTTAACCCAGACTCAACAAGAAGAAGAGTTTTCCCCTCTAGCACCTGATTTTGTGGTGGAATTGCGTTCTAGTAGTGATTCTCTGAAAAAACTCAGAGACAAGATGCAAGAGTATATTAACAACGGTGTTCGTTTAGGTTGGTTGCTTGACCCTAAGAATAAAACAGTAGAAGTTTATCGTTTAGGGAAAGACGTAGAAATATTAGAATCTCCTACAACTGTATCCGGTGAAGATGTTTTACCAGGGTTTGAATTGAATTTGAATAAAGTGTGGTAGCACTCTTCTACTCACATATAGCAATCCTAAATATTCGCTTTGAAAACCAGGATTGTAGAGACGTAGTACTGCTACGTCTCTACGACAGTTTTATTTTTTACGAATCATTTAGGACTGACATATTTTCACAAATCAATTCCTCTTTGTTGCAGTCGGGTTAATAAATCTTGATAACGTTGTCGTTCTAGTTCTAACTGAAGCTGCGCTGCTTCCTTTTCCTGACGTTCGTGTTCAGCACGTTGATATTCTTGTTCAGCACGTTGACGTTCGTGTTCAGCACGTTGATATTCTTGTTCTCGTATTTGATTCAGTTCCACAGAGGTGAGAAATCTTTGTCCATCGGGACGGTAGATTTCTAAAGTATTTGGTGTGACTTCAAAACGGACTTCTAAACGCGGACTAACCCAATTATTTATCTCTTCAATAACTTCTAAATTCTCTTGCGATCGCACCAATCCAGTTAACTCATTTGTCTGTGGATCGTAGATATAATATTCTTCCACACCGTGGCGTTGATAGAAAAGTAATTTATTTGCCATATCTTTAGTTTTGTTACCAGGTGATAAAATTTCAAATACCACCTGTGGGGGAATATTATCTTCTTCCCACTGTTTATATGAACCACGTTTACCTTTTGGTCTACCAAACACCACCATTGCATCAGGTGCTTGTCGAACTTTCACATCGCCTTGGACAGCATACCACAGTAAATTACCGGCGATAAATATATTATCTTGTAATGCGAATAAGATTTCTAAATTTTCTTTAATTTTTACAATCCATTGAAATTGTTCAGTATTATCTGCCATCGGTTGTCCGTCGCTTTCTGGGTAGATGACCTCGGCGGTGTCTGGTGTTAGTTGTTGTACCATGCTTACAGCACCTTCAGATTTAAAGTTTTCCGGTTGATAGTCTTAGTTTAATTGGTAGGCATGGGAGACTCACACCGCAGTGAATAGTAAGAACCTACTCTAAATTTTTCATAATTCAAGATATTACTATTACCATCCGCGCAAAGTTTTGTGTACCTGGGCTAGATGCCACATATAATCATCAATTTTGTATTTCTCGGCAGCTTTAACTATGTATTTGAAAGCCATTTCCACATCATTGTGAGCCTCGTAATACAATCCTAGATAAAGATGACTGTAAAACTTGCCGCGATCGCCTTCTAATTCACCAACATTTAAAATATCATCTGGCGTACAATTACCAGCATACAAATCGTAAACCGTTCGCATTACCCGTCGCGGGTCATTTTTCACTATTAATAGAGAATTACGTGCTTCTGCGACACTTGCAAGCCTTGCCATGCAGAGATATCGCCATACTGTTTCTTCTACATCTTGGGCGTTCACTGTCAAGTCTATCTCAAATTGTTGAGCGCCAAGAGCAAATCTTTCTGCATAATAGTAAGATAATCCACGTTGCCACAGATAAGGCTTCAGACGTTCATCAAGTTGCTCTGCCATATCAAAATCTTGAATTGACTCATTAATTTTGGCAAGCTTAAAATTGACCATGCCTCGTTGAATATAAGCTTTTGGCTCTTTAGGTTGATTTTGGATGATATCGTTCCAGCGTTGAAGTTGATTTTCGAGAGAATTTGAGAAAAACATTTGTTTATTAGTAGACATTTCCATAAATTAATTATGCGTTGCCCGAAACCCTCGTAGAGACGTTCCACCGGAACGTCTCTACAGACATACCATTTTTTACCACCAATTCCTTAACACCAACTGTATTGACCTATAAATGAGATACTCAAATATTGATGCTATATTTCGCTTTTCTATGACCAGCATTCTAGAATTTCCTTGGCAACAAGAGGCAATTATTAACCACAGTCAACGTCTAATGTATAGTTTTAAACATTGGACGGGACATTCTCTGCTGGATGTCAGCGGTACACCAAAGGAAATAGCACAGGGACTATTTGAAGCACCTTTTGTCTTAGCCTCTCACGGCATGGAACCAGACCCAATTTTGAACTATGGTAATCGCGAGGCATTACAACTATGGGAACTTTCTTGGGAGGAATTCACTCGGATACCTTCTTGCAAAGCAGCTGAACAAGCAGTACAAGACGAACGTAATGGACAATTAGCCCAAACAACAACCAAAGGCTTTCACAATTTTCCTGCAATCCGCATCACTAGCACTGGTAAGCGTTTTCAAATTGAAGAAGTAACCATGTGGAATATACTAGATGACCAGAATCAGCAGTGTGGACAAGCTGCCTTATTCTATGAGTGGAAATTTATTTAGGTGTCGTGAAGAAGTTGGAAGCGCGAAGTTTAACGAATTAATCTAGAGACACACCATGTTAGGTTTTTACAACCCATTTCAATCTAAAATCTGCCCACCGGCTAGAAGAAACTATGCAAAAAATTCTGTATTGTGAGGCTAGTTTGTCAAAAATGAGTAAAAACGCTTGTGGTTCCAATTAGAGACAATAATCCCATCACAATCACCCCTTATGTCACTTATGGGCTGATTGCTGCTAACGTCCTCGCTTTTCTTTATGAAGCAAGTCTTCCTCCCCAAGCATTAAATGGGTTTTTACACCTGGCAGCTGTAGTACCGCGAGAATTAACCGCTAGTTTTGCCGGAATTTCCTTACATCAACCAGTTCCAGAGTGGGCAACTTTGATTAGTTCCCAATTTCTGCACGCTGGTTTGTTGCATTTGGGGGGTAATATGTTGTTTCTCTGGATTTTTGGCAACAACATTGAAGACAAATTGGGACATTTCAAATATTTGCTTTTCTATATATCTTGCGGTGTTTTGGCAGGGTTAAGCCAGTGGTACTTTTCACAAAGTTCTAATATTCCTTCCTTGGGTGCGAGTGGTGCGATCGCCGGCGTTTTGGGTGCATACATTCTCCGCTTTCCCCAAGCCGAAATTCTCGGTGTCGTTCCTCTAGGCTTTTTCTTCCCTACCTTTAGGGTTCCAGCTTATTTCTTTCTCGGATTTTGGTTTCTCCAGCAAGCTTTCTACGGTGTCGCAAGTTTAGAAACACCGGCTAACATCGGTATGGAAAACGGCGGTATTGCTTATTGGGCACACGCCGGTGGTTTTGTGTTTGGAGCAATTATCGGTCCTGTGTTAGGCTTGTTTAGCGACAAATCCAACGACGATTATTTGTACAAAGAGTGAAACAAAGCGAAGTCAAAAGTCACGCATTCAAAAGTCAAAAAGTCAAAAGTCAAAACATAGCTTGACTCTTGACCATCTTGTGAAATTCCGCACCCTTTAACAATTGCAAGCCCAACAGGATATATTGCAATTAATCAATAATAAGGAAAAACACCTGTGTTTCCCCTTTACGACGAAAACCCGACGCGAATCACTCCGTATTTCACCTACGGATTGATTGGGATGAACATCTTAGTTTTTCTTCATGAAGTTAGTCTATCAGGACAAGCATTAGAGCCATTTTTCGAGTCGTATGCGGTAATCCCACAAGAATTAACCACCAACTTTGCCCAAGAATGGACAACCTTATTTACGTCGCAATTTCTACACGGTGGTTGGTGGCACTTAATCTCGAATATGGTGTATCTCTGGGTTTTTGGCAACAATATTGAAGACCGCTTGGGTCACTTAAAATATATAATTTTTTATTTGGCGTGCGGTGCTTCAGCTGCTTTGTGCCAGTGGTTTGTCGGCGTAAATTCGCAAATTCCATCTTTGGGGGCAAGTGGTGCGATCGCTGGAATTTTAGGTGCGTACATTATCCGCTTTGCCCATGTGAAAGTTGTCACCTTAATTTTCTTAGGATTTTTCGTCACCACCATCAGAGTTCCCGCACTAATAATCATCGGGCTTTTCTTTGTGCAGAATGTCATATCTGGTCTAGCCAGCCTGCAAGCCGCCGCCAATATGAGTGTAGAATCAGGCGGAGTCGCTTACTGGGCACACATCGGCGGCTTTGTCTTCGGGATAATTCTCGGTCCGTTGTTTGGCTTATTTAGGGAAAGCGAGTAGAACAAAGGGGGACAAGAGTCAAGAGTCAATGGTGAGCCAGCGCGCAGAACAGGGGGTTTCCCCCATGAGCGACTTCTGAACCCGAAGGGTCAATAGACAAACGTCGTGAAAAAGAATGTAGAGACGTAGCATGCTACGTCTCTACAAGAGTTTCGGGCAACGCATAAAGACCCCTTAGTTAACTAAGGGGTTCATAAAAGAGCGGTCGATGTCTAATGGTCAATGGTCAATATGAGTGACTTTGGACTCTTGACTTTTGACTCCTAACTCCCCATCCCCCCTACACATCACCCAACAGACACTTCTCGTTCCTCAGGTGGATAGACTCGTGGTGGAATTGGCTGAGGCATAGAAACGATGATATCAGCGCCATTAATAACGGTTCCCAACAGCCCCAATTCAGATTCAACCAATTGATCGACAGCTTCACCGAGCATGTTTTCTTGTGTATAGTTTGGTCGTGCTACCAACACTATGCCATCGCTGTAAGGTTGAATTAACAAGGGGTCATTAGATAAACTGAGAGTGCCAGTATCTAAAATAACTAAATCATAACGTTGGCGAGCATCCTCCATCAGCTTTCGCATTTCGCTTGATTCTAGAATAGCGGCAGATTGGCGCACAGGACCCGCACTAGGGACAATGTATAAATTTTCGACTGCTGGAACTAAATAAATACACTCACTCAAGCTGCCGTAATAACGTAGGGGTTCAAGAGTGGCATCGTAGTCGAGAGTAACATTGAGAGATTGGCAACGGCTATGCGATCGCAAATCTGTTTCAATAATCAAAGTTCGTTTGCCAGCACGGGCAGAAGCAATGCCCAAATTATAAGCACTCACCGTCTTTCCTTCGGAACTGCTGGTGCTAGTAATTAATACCACCTTCAAGTTTTTCCCACCAATGCGGCGCAAATTACTGCGGAACTTTTCATAATACTCTAAATAGGGAGACTCAGCAGAAAGTATTGTTGGCACAGCTTCTTTACTTAAATCATCAACTGGCATTAAAGGCAATTCGCCGAGCAGATTGACTTCTCGTTGTTTGAGGTTGTCGCGGATATCTTCTTGAGTTTTGAAAGTACCTTCCAGCGCTCCCAACAAAAATATCACCCCACCACCAACCAACAATCCAAGTATTGCACCTACACCCAAAGTAATTGGTACACTCTTAGGCGGTTTTTCGTCGCTAACGACTACTGGTGGTCTAGCAATGCTGAGACTAGTAACAGTTTCTGCTTCTGCGGTTCTTGCATCAGCTAGCTTTGCTTGCATTTGGTCATAGACAGCTTTTTTGAGGAGAATTTCCTGTTCTATACGCGATCGCTCCAATTGCTTATTAGGTATTAACGAATACTCCTGCCGCAATCGCGCTTCTTGTTTGATTTCGTCAGCTAATTGCTTTTGCAGAGTATCCCGTTGGGTTTGCAAAGCCACCAGTTGATTTGCCAATTGCTGACGGGCTGGGTCTAAATTGCTATTGCTACGAATAGCCTTAGAGCTAGCAGTCAAAGGAGCTGCCGTACCACCACCACCTACAACCTCAGTTGCACGTTGTTGCAAGAGTTTTTCGGAAGTTTCTTTCTGACGCTGCAACTGAATCATTGTTGGGTGTTGTGGTCGCAAGTCTTTTCTGAGCAATTCAATTTGCGACTCAGTTTGATAAATTTGCGTTCGCAAGCTCGCAAGAATCGGATCGGCACTCAAAGCCGAAGATACATAAGCTTGGTTAACTGTCAACCCCAACTTATTTTGTAAACTGGCAAGTTGAGCATCAATACCAGAGAGCGTTAATTGAATTTGGCGTTGTTGACCTTGGCTGGCGGTAACTGCATTCAGCAAACTGCCATTTTCAGCAGCTAATATAGCAGGTCGTTGCAGGCGATCGTACCTTTCTAATTTCTGTTCAGCAGCTTGCAATTCTATCTTCGCTCGTGGTACGCGCTCGTTAATTTTGGCAATAATTGCCTTTAATCGCCCAGTATTAATCTCACCGCTTAACTTGACCATTGCTTGCATCAACGCAAGCACAGTCTCTTGTGCCCGCTTTGGGTCACTATCTTTATATTTGATTTCAATAATTGCCGGCGCTGCTGCTTCTCCTTCCTTCGGTGCTGCTGCTGCTTGCGGAACACTAAGCGCCACATTTTCACCAATTGTTTTTGGCTTGACCTTTAGTTGTGTTGCCACAGATTCAATTATCTGGTCTGACAGCAAAATTTCCTGGGACAGTACTTGCCCTTGCTGCTGGATTTGCGTACCAGTTGCCGAGAAAGAAACTGCCGGACGAGTGTAAGCAAGTGCAGCACTGGCTAGATAGTTAGGGGCTGGCTCTGGTTGCACAGCCACCAGAGTTGACCCCGCTACAACTAAACCAAAACTGGCTAATCCAATCCACTTGTACTTCTCAAAAGCAATCAGGTAGCGCTTAACAATGGGTAGAGCCATGACAATAATCAAATTATTAGGCAGGTTTTAGCAGAAAAGCAGAAGCACGCACCAGATAAAATCACATCTTTTACTTACTTTAAACAAATTTTGCGGCTAACCGGGCAAAGCAAGAAAGTAACTACCTTGAGTTCCCAGTAAAAGTGTCAAAGAAGCGGATAAAGCTTTGAATATTAAAGAAAGGTCGAGTAATAGTACTCAAAACATTAGTGATTTTACCGATAAGGTTTCGACCTACAACAATAACATCATTGTCTTGCAGTGGCACGTTTTGAGACGCATCCCCCGAAAGCGCCTTTTTCGCATCAAGTCTCTGGGTGACGGCTTTACCTCGTTCCGGATCGAAGCGAACAAGAGCAATGTCTCCGAGATTGGCATTGTCGGGATTAATTCCTCCTAAAGCATCTATAAAACTACTACCATTAGGTAGGGTTTGAGTACCAATTCCACTACCTGCATAGTTTAAAATGCGGATTCTAATTTGCGGTTGAGCTAAAGTTGAACGAGCTACTAAATTTCGGTCATAACCGTCATCAGCACCGATTTCTCGACGGGGCACAATTATCGCATCACCGTCTTGCAAACGTAAATTAGGCAACGAGCTAGCATTTTGCAACGTCGCATACAAATCAATAGTTTGTGAAATTATAGAACCATCAATTAATCTCCGCCGCACTTGCACTTGCCGCAGGTCTGCGTTCAGCGTCGAACCCCCAGCTATCAGCAGCGCATCAGCAATGCGGGGTGTTGCCGAAGCGATGGGATAAACTCCTGGACGCGGCACTTCACCGCTAATTGTAACTTGAACTGGTCGCGCCCCTGCAAGCCCCACTGCCACAACCGGATCGACCAAAATGCGACTTAAACCCAAGCGAATTTTTTCTTGAGCTTCTTCCAAACTCAAGCCTTGTACCGAAACTGTTCCCAATTGCGGCACGACAATGTTACCTTCGGGATTTATTTGCGCTTGAAAACTCAACTCTGGACGTTGCCCTGTCAGTGATAAAGCGACAATCGGATCGACGACAAACCGATTTAAACCAGAGCGAATTTTTCCTTGTGCCTGTTGTAAAGTTAAACCTTGTAGAGACACTGTTCCCAGTAGTGGCACTGTAATATTGCCTTCGGGATTTATTTGCGCTTGAAAACTTAAATCGGAAAAGCGCTGAACCACAACACTAATTGCATCTCCAGGTCCTAAGCGGTAGCGACCTGGAGGACGCTGAACCGTTATCCCCAATACATCTCCGGGTCCTAAAAGATAGCGACCCAGCTGGGGTGATATTCCCTCGTTTAAACCCGCAGGTGCAAAATCAACACTCGACGGGGGTGAGGGAGGCTGCCCTTGCCCCTGTCCTGGGGATGGTAAAGGTTGAGCCACAACATCCGGGATAGATATTGTGCAAAACACCCCTACCTCAAGACTGACAAGACACAAAGCGCTAAATACACGCCTACAAGAACCGGGAACTATGAACATCGATGCAATGAAGCTAATTTAATAAACTGTCGCGTCGAGTGGCTATTTTACTCTGGAAATACCCTGAGTGTCCGCTCTTAATCACAGGTATTTTTATACAATTTATCTTTTTTTGCATAACCTTAGTAACGAAACCTAACTCCGCACTCCGCTCCTCCCCTACAGACGTTCCGGACCGAACATCTCTACCGCTTTTCCAAACTCCAAACTCCAAACTCCAAACTTTAGTACAGACGTTCCGCTGTCCCCGTCTCTACAACTCCAAACTCCAAACTCCAAACTCCAAACTCCAAACTCCTAACTTTTTTATAAAAAACCTGCCATTAATGCCCCTTGGACTGTTTCGCCAATAGATTTGGTTAAAGACCAAGTTGTTTCTACCTGCCCCAAAGGTTCCATCGGAATCATAATGCTCACACCAACCCAAGGGGCACGCTGCTTGCGTAACTGTGCCAATTGATCTGCGACAAACCACTGTAAAGGTAATGGGTTTCCACCATTGGGGAAAGCATACCATTGCAAAACAGCAAATGTTTGCTTATCTGTGGAGGCACGAAAAAATCGAGCCTTGACTTTAACTTCACTTGACGCAAGTTTTACCGTAAATTCCGCAGGACGATATTGAGCTTCGTTCCACTGCTGCCAGCTTTTAATCTCTGTCCATTCTACTTCTGGTTGATTTTTGGAATCAGTTTGCGGCAGCAAAAGCAAGATAGCCTGGGTTTGTGTGCCTTGTTTTTTGTTGATTTGCATTAACCATTTGTGTCCGCCAATTTGTTGTTGGCTTTTTTCAATGGTTTGCCAACCAGGAAGGTTTAACCCTTGAGAACGCAACTGTCTCAACTGCTTGATACTGGTGATAGGAGGCAGTTTTTGCCATTGCCAGTGTCCTGTCATATATCCGGGAACTGCTCCTATCACCAGCAGTACTAGTAATAACAAAAGCGCTACTACTTTAGGAAATTGGTTTTCTTTGAGTAATTTAGAAAAGGATATCATAAGTAAAATTTGCAATACTTACGCAAAATTTTACTAGCTAAAATCACTTCCTGAGTTCAGTAATTTTCACAGTTCCCTACGTATTTCCCCAAACTCTGGTGTAGAGAGTTTTTTTGGCAGTTGCGATCGCTCCCCTCATTTTACTAAAAAACCCTCGTAAAGACGTTCCGGACCGAACATCTCTACAATCGTGTGGAATGACGAAAAATCGTATAAGGGGTAATACCCCTGATTCGCCAGCTGTATCCTTCAAGAAGTCACCGAATCTGAAGCGATCGATATTTGTAGAGGAATTTGGATTTTCTGCCTTGTTCAGCAATGTCGGTTTTTCGTTTGCTGGCTTTAACTTTCGTCTTCTGACAAAGTTGCTTCATGTTCTGAAAAATATCTATCAAATTTATTGAGAATAGGTACTAATAAAAGCAGCATAATGGCAGAATATAAGTCTCCACCCCAACTGTCATGCAGCCATTCAAAAGCTGCCTGTTGTCCTGTGCCATGAAAGAAACTCAGTAAAGTGTTGCGAATGATATTCGCGGTGATGCTGAGGACAACAGCAGTAGATAAAAACCAAATAGTTGTGCGACGCGATGATAAAGCACCTGTCCAATAAAGCAGCATTAAGCAGACGTATAAGGTAGTAAATAACATCTTCAACCCCGCACAGTAAGGGGCAACTTCCACAATGCGTCCCCCGACGAAGATATTTGTGCCATCGACAGCTACTTCCATACCAAACTGACTTAGTATGAAGCCAGCGGTACCAGCAATGAAGCTTTGCAGAGGTAAGGTGTAGGGAGCGATGAGGTAAGGTAATGCTGTTGGAGTTGCCAAAAACATTAATAGCAGGGGAAATCCTTGCAATTTAAAGCCGGCAATTCCTTTTAACCACAAGCACAATCCTGCTAGGATGGCGGGGAATGAAAGGTTAACCCATTCAGTGACACCGCTAAGATAAAAAATTCCCCCGATTATCAACAAGGCTACACCCAAAGGATGATTGACATCTGGCAGTCGTTGCCATTTTTTTCGATTTATCCAGCTCAGATAAGCGGCAAAGGGTATACCAATAATACCGTGGCTAAAATATTCGTGTTCTGTACTAATAGTTTTGTTTAGCCAACCATCTAACCAGTGCAGCAATATTGGGGCATAAAGCAGCGCTAATACACCTACAATGGCGAAGCTGAACAATTGTGTTGCGTTTGTGTTTTGAATTTGACGCTGGAATGTCATAGTTTTTAGCGATGTGAACTACCCACACTGACACGGAGTACCGGGTACACCGAAGATATGAGCGGTAAACCGCTCACTACGAAACAGAAGGGCTAACAGCTTATAGTTCAATGATAATTAGGAATTAGCCATTGGTAATTAAATGCACAATAACTGTTGTTGTTCGCTACTGAGGATTGATGCTAAGGCTGCGACAACTTCTTTGACTTGGCTATGGCTTAAGCCTGGGTACATGGGTAATGATAATATTTGCTTTGCCTGCTTTTCTGCTTGGGGAAAGTCTCCGATTTGATAACCTAAGTCGGTAAATGCCGGCTGGAGATGGCAGGGAATTGGATAGTGAATGCCTGTTTGAATTCCTGCTGCTGTGAGTTTTTCCTGGATTTGTTGGCGTTCAACCACACAAGAATCATCTATTTTAATTACATAAAGATGATAAACGTGTCCTGTGCCACTTTGGTTTTGCATGGGGATGATGCCTAGCCGATTTAGGGGTGCTAATTCAGCATCATACTGTTGGGCAATGTTGAGGCGATCGCTATTCCAATTCGTCAAATATGGCAGTTTCTCTAGCAACACTGCCGCTTGCATGGTATCTAAACGGCTATTCGTTCCCGCTTCGGTATGATAATACTTCGAGGATGCGCCGTAATTTCGCAAGCGTGTCATTTTCTGGGCAACATCTGGATCTCGCGTTAGTACTATTCCCCCATCCCCAAATGCACCTAAATTTTTACTCGGATAAAAACTAAATGCTGCTGCTATCCCCACCGAACCGGCGCGATATCCATCGCGTTCGGCTAAATGCGCTTGTGCCGCATCTTCAAAAATTAACACTTTGTATGTATCGGCAAAGTCTAACAACTGTTGCGGCGATACCATTTGTCCATAAAGATGTACAGGGATAATCGCTTTGGTATGCGGCGTAATTGCTCTTGCTGCCGCTTCTAAATCAATTAAAGCTGTTTTGGGGTCGCAATCTACAAAAATCGGTTTTGCTCCCGCACGTAGCACGCCAATTAGGGTGGCGACAAAGGTGTTTGCTGGCAAAATTACTTCATGTCCGGCACCAATATTGCACGCTTGTAAACCGAGAGCGATCGCATCGGTTCCGGAAGCAACACCAACACCGTATTTTGTCCCAGACTCTGCTGCAAATGCTGTCTCAAATTCTTTCAATGCTTGCCCTAAAATAAAATCTCCCTTTTCAAATACAGCTTGCATTGCCTGCTGCAATTGAGTTTTAATCGACTGGTGTTGTAAGTTCAGGTCTACAAAAGGAATTCTAATTGTCATATTATTCTTTTTCAGAAAGCCTCAAAATTAATCTCAAAATCCGGTTTGTTTCACATCTAATCCATTCTTGACTGAATACCCTACGTTTGGGTAATTAGCGATTATGAAGTAT
>CASBQC010000462.1 GCA_949127805.1 Nostocales cyanobacterium PMM_0081 | reverse complement strand
TCGCCATAGCATGAATACTTGTAGAGACGTTCCGGTGGAACGTCTCTACAAGTATTCATGCTATGGCGATCGCCGGTTCCTGCCAACGTCCAACTGCTTTACCAATTACTGCTAATTCTTGCATCAAACGGTCGAAACGTTCTGGTGTAAGAGATTGGGGACCATCAGATAAAGCTTTGGGGGGGTTGGGATGAACCTCTATCATCAGAGAATCACATCCGGATGCGATCGCAGCCATTGACATTGAAGGGACGAACTCAGACCAACCTGTGCCGTGGCTCGGATCAACCATAATCGGTAAGTGTGTCACTTTTCGCAACACTGGCACCACGGACAAATCTAAAGTATTGCGAGTAAATTGCCGATCAAAGGTGCGAATACCCCGCTCGCACAAAATCACATTCGCATTTCCTGCCGCGAGAATATATTCTGCCGCCATTAACCAATCTTCAATTGTCGCTGCCATTCCCCGCTTCAAAAGCACCGGTTTGGGTTGCGCTCCCACTTTCTTCAACAACGA
The DNA here is from genome assembly GCA_949127805.1 of Nostocales cyanobacterium PMM_0081. GTDB lineage: Bacteria > Cyanobacteriota > Cyanobacteriia > Cyanobacteriales > Nostocaceae > Hassallia. Next base: position 5,080 of record CASBQC010000462.1, on the reverse strand, counting down.
GAAATTCTGCATATTTCTCGCACCAACTTGAATCACGTCAGCAACTTCGGCAATTTTATCTAACTCTGTAGAGTCCATTACTTCAGTAATAATACCGAGTCCGCTGACTTCTCGCGCGATCGCCAAGAATTCCAAAGCACTTTCGCCGTGTCCTTGAAAAGCATAAGGCGAAGTCCGGGGTTTATACGCTCCACCCCGTAGAAACTGCGCTCCAGCCGCCTTAACGCGCTGCGCCGTCTCCACAATCATTTCTTCATTTTCTACCGAGCAGGGACCAGCTACAACGACAACCGGGTGGTGTTCACCAAATACAACTTTTCCATTAGGAGTATCCACCACTACCTCAGAAGCTTCACCGTGGCGAAATTGACGGCTAGCGCGTTTGTAAGGCAATTCTACCCGCAAGACTTGCTCAATCCAAGGGCTAACTTCTTGAATTTGTAGTGGGTCTAAATTAGCGGTTTCACCTACTAGACCGATTACTACTTTGTGCTTCCCGATAATTTTTTCTGGTGTCAATCCCCAGCTAGTCAGTTCCTCGTCAATGCGGTTAATTTCTGACGCTGGGGAACCAATTTTCATGACTACAATCATGTGAAATTTCCTTTATGGCTAATTAGACATAGGCGTAGAAAAGTAGAGACGTAGCTAGCTTGCGTCTCTACAAGGGTTTCGGGCAACGCATAATTAATTTCTACCAGATGTGTATTGTTATTATCTATATTCACTTAACAAAATCTATTAAAAAATATAGCGCTCAGATTGTTTTGGTACTGTATTTTGGGTGTAAAAAGAATCATAAATTTTTAATTAGTAATGTTGAAGTTATAAAAATTATCTAAAATTTAAACTTCAACATACACTTTAAAATTTACCCAACAGTGCAAAAGCTAATATCTGAGCGCTGATAATTATACGTTCTTTTGACGACTTTCCCGCCAAACTTCGACCATTCGCCCCCAGTTGGTGCTGAACTCAGTTAAGCCCACTAAACCCCCAACTCTCTCTTCATCCCAAGAGGCAGACAGAACGCCATAAGTTATTCCTATGACTCCTAAACCAAATAATCCCATGTTAACTAGTAACACAGCGATCGCAGGTAGCTGAATTTGGGCGTACACAGCTAGCAGATAGCTGGCAACTAGGGTGGCGATGCCTAAAAATGTTGGCACACCACAGAAGCCAGCGACCCGTCTAATCATGCGCTGACTGACAACCTTGGGGATTGCCATTTCTTCTTTGGTGTAAGTTCGCTTTTTGTCAACCTGTTTCTCAGCTTCTTGCTTAACAGAAGGTTTATTTTGAGATTTAGGCGCTTTTTGGCGCTTTTTCTTCGGTTCAAAGGGCAATTGACTGCGTTCATCTTCAGCAGACATAAGCGTAGTCCTTATCCACGAATACCCAGACGACCAATTAAAGCTTGATACTTTTCCCGGCTGTCTTTTAGGATGTAAGCTAGAAGGCGCTTGCGCTGACCGATGAGCTTTAACAATCCCCGACGAGAAGAATGGTCTTTCTTGTTTGCTTGGAGATGCAAGCTGAGACGGTTGATCCGCTCTGTTAGCATTGCGACTTGGACATCGGCGGAGCCGGTATCGGTTTCGTGAACTTGATAATTGACGAGGATCTCTTGTTTGCGCTCTTGCGTTAAAGCCATGATGGATTCTATTTATATATGCAGCAGTTTCCCATAATATCACAGCCCTCACGTTGTATGTGGAATCACCTTTGCTGCTACACCTTGGACTCTTCTTGCAGAAAAGTCACACATACAAACTTATGGTGTGCTGCCAGTAGTAGACGCAGTGATTAGAGGTGTTTTAGCACTCTTCGCCCTAAATACAAGCTACAAAGCATCTTCTGTTTAATTATGTGCGGGTATAATAACAGTTTAATAACTGATTAAAAAGTAGAAGAATGATATAAAGTTAACACAAAAACAGGTTAATGATTAGGAAGATGAAAGCACCTAAAAGCACGCGAAGGCGGGGATTTGTACTGACTACTATAGGGCTGAAGCGTTTACAGACGGCGATTTTGGCTGTGGAGATGGCAGAGAACAATGGCGATCGCTTTACTCTCGACGAGTTAGGCTCACGCATGAATGTTTCTAGCAAAACACTGAGCCGATTGTGGTCTTTGAATGTAGGTGTAGATCAAAAAACCCTAAGATCGTGCTTTAGCACCTTTAACTTGGAATTAGCCAAAGAAGATTATGCAATACTAAGTGAAGCAAACGAGACTGAAACTTCTCATGCGCTCTCGTTGAGTTTAGACGCAAAAGAAGTAAATGCGCCTCAGCATTTATCCGTAAACTCATTTGTTAACTCTCAGCGTGACCAACTTGAAAATCTCTGGTCATACCCGGATGGACCCGTACCGCTGAATTCTCCCTTCTATATCGAACGTCCCCCGATTGAAGAACTGGTTTATCGAGAAGTCACTCAACCGGGCTGTGTAATTCGGATCAAAGCACCCAGAGAGATGGGTAAGAGTTCTTTGGTACTACGGCTGTTAGCTTTTGCAGAAGCACAAGGATATCACACGATAAACCTGAATTGCAACCAAATCGATTCTGACTGTCTGACTGACTTAAACAAGCTGTTGCGTTGTATTTGCTTGCGAGTTGCAAGAGAATTAGGCATTGACCCGAAGTTGAATGACATATGGGATGAGGAAATTGGGTGTAAGTTGAGTTGTAGCCTTTACTTCCAAAGCTATTTACTCAAGCAGATTCAAAGTCCAGTGGTTCTAGTGTTGAACGAAGTTGACCGCTTTTTTGAACATCCTCAAATTGCTCAGGAATTCTTTGCTTTGTTGCGCTCGTGGTATGAGCAAGCACGACAAGATACCAACTGGCAGAAATTGAGATTAGTGGTGGTTTACTCCACAGAAGTGTATGTTACTTTAGATATCAACCGATCGCCATTTAATATAGGATTACCTATCCGTCTAGTAGAATTTACGCAGCAACAGGTAGAAGAATTAGCCCAACGGCACGGGTTAAACTGGAGTGATGGTAATGAAGCTATTCAACTGATGACGCTGCTGGGGGGACATCCAGCACTAATTCAGATTGCTTTATATCATCTTTGCTATCGGGAAATCACTCTACAAGAACTGGTGCAGGAGGCGATCGCCAACGGCGGCATCTACCGCTATCATTTATGGAGACAGTGGGCGATCCTGCAAGACAAACCCAGTATAGCAAAGGCATATGGGGAACTTGTTGTGGGGGCAAAGCAAAGTATTCGTCTTGACCCCATTGTGGCTTATAAGCTCGAAAGCTTGGGATTGATTTGCTATGAGGGCGATCGCATTCTACCGCGTTGCGAACTCTACCGCGCTTATTTTGCCAAACAAATAGAGACAATTGTATAATAATCGAGGTTTAAAACCACTCTTAATTCCCTGAATAATCGGCTTACAAGAGTTCAGTCAAAAAATCACCCTAGAAGACTTGCTACAAAAAGCGACATAACCGAATTACAGGTTGAGATTTTCCCAACCTGTACACACGTTGACTACAATTATTCGTATGTTTAACAAAATACCACAATCAAGAGGATTTGTAATCTTCAAATCCTCTTGATTGTCGGATGATATTGCCTGCCTTTAGATATTTAGAACTCCCAAAAATTAAGGACTAAACATGAGTGCGTAGGCATAGCCCGTCGTACACAACAATAGTTCACCGCAGTCCAGTCCGAGGCAGAATACTATTGCAGCAACGTGTAAATCGTTGGCTTTAAGTGTCTAGTTTGACAAATGCTTTGGCGGAAATTGCTTTCACTTCATGTCAACATACTCTTACTTTTGTCATGAAAACGCAAGGACAGTTAAGACAGTTAAGAACATTTTAAGAACCTACATAAGCAGTAAAAAGACAGTTAAGATAATACAGGAGCAGATTTCCGGTCATAGTGAGATAATAGTTGCCAAACCAGACGAAGATGGTAAATTTTGCGCTCCCTTTATAAGGGTTGTGCGATCGCTTGCAGCAATTTTGCTTTTGGAGATGGCAGAAAACCAGAGCGTAGCACAAGCCTTGAAAGAGCTAATTTTAACCACATTTTCACATGAGATACCAGGTAGGGGGCAGCCTTCGCAGTGACGATCCCACATACATTGTTCGGAACTCAGACGAAAAACTTTATACCAGCCTGAAAGTTGGTGATTTTTGTTACGTCTTAAATTCTCGCCAGATGGGGAAGTCATCCCTACTACAACGCACGAGTTCTCGTCTTAAGGAAGAAGGCTTTGAGTGCGTTTACTTGGATGTAACCACATTGGGTAGCGAGAATACTACACCTGAGCAATGGTATAAAGGCGTTATTATCAGCTTGTTCTACGGCTTAAATTTGGCGGAACACGTTAACTTTAAGAATTGGTGGGATATGCAAGCAGGCATTTCTCCCGTGCAAAAACTAAACCAGTTTGTTGAAGAAGTTTTGCTGCCAAAAATTAAAAATGAGCGCATTTTCATCTTCATTGATGAAATTGATAGTCTGCTGAGTTTGAGTTTTCCTGTCAATGACTTTTTTGCCTGGATTCGTCATTGCTACAATCAGCAAGCACACGACCCAAATTTTCAACGCTTGGGATTTGCCCTATTTGGGGTAGCCAGTCCATCTGACCTAATTGCAGACAAACGTCGGACACCCTTTAATATTGGTACAGCGATTGAATTATACGGCTTTAAATTGCATGAAGCCACTCCCCTGCTCAAAGGGTTAGAGAAAGCAGTCAGCCAACCGGAAATTGTGCTGCGGGAGATTATCTACTGGACAGGAGGACAACCGTTTCTTAGCCAAAAACTCTGTCAGTTAATTGTCCAAATTTCCTTGGAGACACCAAATAGAAAAATTTCCCTACCTCCAGCAACTGAAGCATATTGGGTAGAGCAATTTGTGCGATCGCACATTATCCAACACTGGGAATCACAAGACGAACCCGAACATCTGCGTACTATTCGCGATCGCCTACTTTTCCACGAACAACGGGCAGGACGGTTGTTAGGTCTTTATCAGCAGGTGTTGCTTTCAGAAGAAGCAGGGGGGCAGGGGGGCAGGGGAGCAGG
>CASBQC010000461.1 GCA_949127805.1 Nostocales cyanobacterium PMM_0081 | reverse complement strand
TCGGGATGGTCGCCGAGAAATAGGCGCTTTCTCATTGCCAAAGCTTCAATATACAAAGGTTCGGCTTCGCTGTACCGTCCTTGGCTATTGTAGAGGTAAGCTAAATTGTTCAAGCTAGTTGCTACATTGGGATGGTCGCCGAGAAATAGGCGCTTTCTCATTGCCAAAGCATCAATGTATAAAGGTTCGGCTTCGCTGTACCGTCCTTGGTTATTGTAAAGTAGAGCTAAATTGTTCAAGCTAGTTGCTACATTGGGATGGTCGCCGAGAAATAGGCGCTTTCTCATTGCCAAAGCTTCAATATACAAAGGTTCGGCTTCGCTGTACCGTCCTTGGTTATTGTAAAGTAGAGCTAAATTGTTCAAGCTTTGTGCCACATTGGGATGGTCGCCGAGAAACAAGCGCTTTCTCATTGCCAAAGCATCAATATGCAAAGGTTCGGCTTTGCTGTACCGTCCTTGGCTTTCGTAGAGTAAAGCTAAATTGTTCAAGCTAGCTGCCACGTCGGGATGGTCGCTGAGAAATAAAGCTTGGCAGACATTTACGCAATCCTGACGCCAAGGTTCTGCTAACTTATATAATCCTTGTCCCTGATAAAATCTTCCCACCCCCACAAATACCCAGATTACTTGATCATTGGGGACTGATGCTGGGGAAATTGCCTGTTTCTCTTTTGCTTCGTTGACCTCTGCAATTAAACGGTTTCCCAGGTCTTCAATATGAGGAACAACATCCTTGATGCCTTCGATATCCTTAGAGGTGGGTGACTCAGGAAGGCTTTGGGCTTTGGCTATCATGGCAGTAGCGAAGGTTGTTTCTAAAACTCGTTGCATCTCCCCAGACTCGGCTAACTGCCCTTGCAAAAACCACCGCACTAAGGCATGAATTTTATAACATCTTTCATCTACTTGTTGCAGCAAGTTGCGCTGGTAAAGCTGCTTTTTTGCCTCGTTTAATTCATCTGCTGACCAAGTTAATAAATTATTCTCCGGAGCAGACCTAACCCCCCTACCCCCCTTCCCTGCAAGGGAAGGGGGAATTAAAGCCTCTCCCCCCGTGGGCGAGAGGTTTGGAGAGGGGTCATTAATTAAAGCCTCTCCCCCCGTGGGCGAGAGGTTTGGAGAGGGGTCATTTTCTGTCGCTACCCAAACAACCAATTCCCAGAGAATTGACTGGGGAGAAAATAAACTCAACAATTTTCCTAGTTGTTGCGCTAGTGGGTCGAGTTCTTCCCAAGTTAAAGCAAACGCGGCTTTAACTCCCAGTTGAGTTGAGTTTATGGTTTCCCGGTTTTGTAGGGCTGCTTCTGCTAATTTGCGTTCTTGCAATCGCCGAAACATTGTGTCTAGAGATAGCTGCAAGTCTCTGACTAAATAGCCCCCCACTAACTCTATCCCCAAGGGCAAATATTCTAGACATTCACAGATTGCTGTTGCGGCTTTTGGTTCCTTTTCGATTCGTTTGTCTCTATTCCACAATAGACGTGTTAACAGTTCTAAGGCTTTTCCCGGTTCTTTTTCTGGCGAGAGAACATCTAAAGGAATCTCTTGGATAAAATTGGGGTCTAAACGCCGTAGTCGAGTAGTAATTAAAACTCGAAAGCGGTTATCGCTGGGAACAACTTCGCGCAAGTTGGCTAAATCAGTCACGTCATCGAAGACAATTAAAATAGGCAAAGCAGAATCAGGATATTTAGACCAACACCAGGCTACTTGTTGTTTGAGGCTTAACAGTCTTCCGCCTAATTCTTGGGGAATCTCGAAACCAAAGTTGATGAAAAACTCCAAAACTTCCGCAGCAAGATTGCTTTCCCTATCGTTAAACCAAGCAATGCCGGCGTAATCTTCTTGATATCGTCTCGCATATTGGGTAGCTAATTCAGTTTTACCCACACCTCCCATTCCCGCTATTGCGACATAATCTCCCCCCTGCAACTCTTGATGCACCATTGCCAATTCTCGCTCTCGTCCCACAAAATGGACAGAACCGCGATAAGGAATATATTTTGTGGGGCTTAACTTTGTCCGTTCCCCTTCGGACGACTCCACTCAAACATTAAAAGTACTACCTCTTTGGTCAATGGTTTGGTTTTGAGCCGCATTAATCGCTTTTTCGATGTTTTGGATAAAAGTTGAAGGGTATGATTCTTGAGATTTCTCTACAGCTGCTTTTATCTCCTTGAGGATTTCAGCTAAGTTCGACGGTGGATTATTTTCTGTTAATAATGCTAATTCCTGTGCAGCTTCAGCCACTTCTGGATTAGCTTTAGCAGCAGATTCTACCTCAACTATAGCCTTACCATAATCTAGTGGTTGTTCTGGTGCTTTCTCGATCGCTGTTACAGTATGGGGAGACTGTTTTTTCAGCGTGACGAGAAACTTACCAGTCTTATCCCATAAAGCTTCACCTACCTTTTCGCCGGTTTTTTCTAAGGCTTTGGTGGCAATTATAGAGTCAATAGCGATCGCCGCAGTAGTTAAAGGTTCCATATGCTACTTTATCTCTAACTTTATCCCATCTATTAACACACTGCTTTTGTTCTACATTTCGTAAATAACTTAAACGTTAAATTGTCGGGTGCGTTAAAGCTGAGAGTACGTCACTAACAAATGCGGTGCGTTACGGCTAGTCCCGCGATTTGAAACCCTAAAAGCCCTCAGGCTGGAAGCCTGGGGCTACAAAAACAAAGCCCACCTTCGTGGGCTAAAACGCTTTTCTCTTAGCCCACGAAGGTGGGCTTGGTTCGTATAGCCGCACCCTTTAGGGTGTCGGGTAGGAGCGAAAACACGCCCTCAAATTCTTACATAGCCGTAACACACCCTACTATTTACTTACATCGCGCTTTTGGTAACCAACATCACGCTTTTGGTAACCAACATCGCGCTTTTCGTAACCAACATCACGGTTTTCGTAACCAACATCGCGCTTTTCGTAACCAACATCGCGCTTTTGGTAACCAACATCACGCTTTTGGTTACTTACATCGCGCTTTTGGTTTTTACGCTCATGCTTAAACAATCAGCAACATTACCCAAAGCGATTATTTTAACAAATACAAATTTATGTGGATTATGCTGACCTCAAATCCAGCTTCAGTGAGGCAAGCTAGCTCTAGAACATCGAATAAGTTTGCTGCCTAAGTCCTAACTATAATAAAACGAATACATTTATGTCTCGCCAAAAACGTACATACCGCATTCTCGAAAAAGCTGAATTGAGATCCGCTGGACTCAAAGCAATAGATCCGAGCATGGATTTTGGGGATGCTCGCAAGTTGCAAAATCTAACACAAATAATTGAGCAGGTACGTACCAGAATTGATGCCTATAACACTGCTTTATCGGTGATTGACTCTTCCAAAACCGAAATTGATCAATTAGAAAAAACCTTAGCCGATCTCTGTGACAACATGTTGACTGGAGTTGCCTTTAGATACGGCAAAGACAGCCGCGAATATGAAATGGCAGGTGGTGTTCGCAAAAGCGAACGCATCCGCAGAAGCTCATCTAGCCGCTTGAAAGCTGGTGCAGAGCAAGTACCGGGGAAGAACGAGCAAACCGCATAGTATGATTAAATAACAAAACTCCGTTGCAACTGTAAAGAGTTGTTGCAACGGAGTAGTAAAATTAGTGAAACACCAAGATATTACAAGCAAAAAGCCTGCTTCATCAGAATGCTAATGCGTGCAAAATGAAGAAGGAAATTTACCCCTTACCTTTTACCTTGTTTCCCCCTCGGCGTTCCTACTGTGCTTAATAGCAATATATAGATTATTTGTGGATGGAACAGTATTATAATGATCAGTTTTCATGTATCAATACGATACCAAATAAAACGAATCATTTAATGGCGGTTGTTTGCGACGATTTTAGATTATTTTGGGCGTTGGCGCAGCCCGCCGTAGGCATCGCTATTTTTTTACCGAAGAAAGCTACGATCACTAAAGATATAAATTCTGTGGCTAATGTTACAAGAGTACAAACAATTAAGGTTTTGTGGGTGGGAATCGGTTGTACGAGGGAAACTTCACCAGAATTGATTGCAATAGCCATTGAAGAAACTTTTAAAAAAAATCAACTTGCTTTGAGTGCGATCGCTGGGATTGCTACTATCGACATTAAAGCGGATGGAGTCGGTTTATTAGAACTTTGTCATCAACGCAATTTGGCTTTGAAAACCTTTCCCGCAGATGTTCTGGCTTCTGTTTGTATCCCCACTTCTTCCCCAGTTGTCGCACTTAAGACGGGAACTTCTAGCGTAGCGGAAGCCGCAGCCTTATTAGCAGCTAAGTGTCAAACTCTGCTGATTCCGAAACAAATATTTAAATCAAGCTCTAATCATGAAAATCTCTCCCGCTCTACCTTACAAGGAGCGGTAACAATAGCCGTTGCCCAAGCCCAAAAAGAATACATTTGATATCATGTCTGGCATTGGGACACATATTCTTTGTAGAGACGTTCCACACCGAACGTCTCTACGACGGTTACGGACATGATATGATTTCTAAAAAACAGTAATATTCAAAAAATATCTTTTTTGACTTTATTCTAGTCAATTACTCGGAGTAAGTAACTAATTATGGTAGAAACGATCGCCAGCACAATTGAACCCAACAGAGCAGGCAAGAAGCCACGAATCTCGAAACCATAACCAGGAGTAAGGGCACTTGCTAACCAAAGTGTAAAGCCGTTGATCGCAAATGTAAACAACCCAAAAGTAATCAGGTTGATTGGCAAAGTCAAAAGTATTAAAATCGGTCGAACGATGGCATTAACTAGCCCTAGAACAATGGCAGCGACAAGGGCTGTGACAAAAGTTTTGACGATAAAGCCAGGAACGAAATGAGCCGTAATCAGCAAGGCGATCGCAGTACCTAACCAAGTTAACAAAAAGTGTCGCATAAATTTATTACACTTTATAAAAAAACATTGAATCTATAAGTTAAAGTTCTTTTGGATACTTATATTATCAGACAGGCTGGTAATAGCGAAGCAATTAAATAATGAGTGGATTTTCCAGTACTTAAAACTTACAGCCATTTTCAAATGTATAGATTATGGTAGAGACGTTCCGCCGGAACGTCTCTACTACAGTGGTGTAATCTAATAAGAGTAAAAACTGCTGTCAGTTGATAAAATCGACTCACTACAGTTGATAAATAATGCTTATTTGACATACCTCCTCGTCCAGCATGAGCGAGGATTCCTTGACGCTTCACAGAAACTCGCTACAATCGGTAGTCTTATAGTCTCTAAACGGACGTTTAGAGTCTCCCAATGCCCTATGGCGACTTTCTTTTATTCTACCAAAATCTTTGACAAAGCCGTCCTTTCTGACGGGGCTTTTACCCGTTAATTTCGGTAATCTAACGCGGTTGACTGCGACGTCCTGCGAGAATGTCCCAAGTAGCACCACCAGCGACACCATCAGGCTGTAAACCATAACGTTGTTGTGCAGCTTTCACCGCTGCTTCAGTAGATGCCCCAAAGTCTCCATCTGCATCACCATCCAAAAAACCAAGCCTTTTCAGTCTTTGTTGCAATTTTACAACTTCAGGACCACGCATTCCTATCCGCAAAATCGGCGTTCCCGCTGCGGTGTATTGAATAGCAGGAGTTTGCCGAGTAGTTTGTCCAGAACTAGTAGTTCGAGGAGTGCGAGGAGTTTCCCCAGAACTAGCAGTTTGACGAGTGCGAGGAGTTTGTCTAGAACTAGCAGTGCGAGGAGTGCGAACAGTTTCAGAAGAACTAGCAGTTTGGTTTCGAGGAGTTTTTTGAGTGCGAACAGTTTCCTCAGAACCAGTGGTTGAAGTACTACGAACAGTTTGCTCAGAGCGAGAAGTTTGTCCAGCGCGATTGGTTGAGGTAGTACGCAAAGTTTGCTCAGAACGAGTAGTTGAAGTACCACTGCTGGGGGATGATTGTCTGACGGTTGTTTGTGAGGTGCTTGTCGTCCTTGGGCTAGAGGGTTTTGGCTCAGGAGTAGCATTACCCGTCACGCGATTCGGAGTCTGGTTGGGAGTGGGAAACTTGGGTGCGGGGTTAGGTGAAGCAGGGGAAGAAGCTACCGTCCCTTCACCAGGGAAAAGTCGTTGCCAAGTGTTGGTATCAACAATGCCATCTGGAGCCAAGCCAGCTGCTTGTTTAAATTCAGAAACAGCGGTTGCCGTCGTTTCCTTAAAATTACCATCAACTGTACCTGTGTAATAGCCCAAAAGTTTCAGCGCTCCTTGTAGTTCCGAGACGCGCTCTCCTTGACTACCAAGTTTTAGGGTAGGACGATTGACGCTACCTCCGACAACTACTTGGGCAATTTCTGGCGGTGCTGCAAATGATACTACGGCTGTTGAGCCAATTAGCACAGGAGTGGTAAAGCACAGAGGTAATAAATAAAACTTGCTGGCGGAAAAAAAACGAGATGTTATTGATGTCTGTAAGTAGTTAGATATACTTACTGTCTGACTGCCTTTCATGGAATTTACCCCCGGTTGATTCTCATGCTAATAGTACAGCGCCTTGGCTTTCCAAAAAAGCTAGTTTATTGCACTATTAATAGCTTCCTGTTGACCGACTAAGGATAAATAAGGTTCCCGTAAGTATTGGTTAGCTGCTTTGATCGCATCTTTAACACTCACACCTGCAATTAACTCTTGAAACAATAAGTCAAAATCAATTCCTAACCCCAAAATTTCATACCAGCCGTATACTTGAGCAATTTGACCATTACTTTGTTTACCTAAAGCATATTGCCCTAGTATCTTATTTTTCGCGGCTTGAAGTGCGCTTTCTTCTAGTTGGTTGCTTGAGAGTAAATCTACTTCTGTCCGCAGTCCGGTTAAAGCGATGCTGGTATTTTCCGGCGCGGTTCCCATGTAAACTACAAATGAGGCAGGATGCAGCCTTGTGGGATAAAATGCGGACACTTCGTAAGCTAAACCCCGCTTTTCGCGCAATTCCACAAACAAGCGACTAGAAAGCCCATTTCCCAGGTAGGTAGATAACAATTTTAATGGGGCATAATCCACAGCACGCACTGATGGTCCGAGATAACCCAGCATAATGACTGATTGCTGTGTTTGTTGCACTTTGAGTCTTTGCTGTGGTTCAACCTTAATATCGGGAAAATCTACTATTGGCACTGGTTCAGGTGGAGATTGCCAATCACCAAATATTTCTTCTACTAAATTAACTGCATCTGTAAGTGTGACTCGACCAGCAATACTAATTACTACATTATCTGGACGAAAATATGTCTGATGATACTTTACTAAATCTGCACGAGTCAGGCTGCTCATGGTTGTTTCATCTCCCAGCACTGACATACCATAGGGATGATTTTGATACATCACCTGGCGCAATTGGTCAAAGGCAATGGTAAATGGTTGCTCTTTTTGAGAGCGAATATCTTGTAAAGCTAGACGGCGTTCTAATTCTACTTCAACTTCGGGGAAAGTAGGCGATCGCATAATTCGCCCTGCCAATCCCAAAATATCCGCAAAATCTGCGGTAACAGTTTTCAATGACAATAAAAAATAATCGGCAGCACTATCTGCACTCAAACCGGCGCCCATAGATTCTACATGTTCGGCGATTTGCAAGCTAGAAAGTCCATCGCATCCCTTTGTCAGCACTGTAGATAACAAATGTGCTAATCCAGATTGCTTTGGATTTTCGTTACAACTACCAGCACGAATAAAAATCCGTGCTGCTATAATATCAGCGGCGGGATTTTCTGCTACTAATAATACGATGCCATTGCTTAAGACAATGCGAGCGATCGGCGAGTGAGAAATAGAAGATTTTAGAGTTTGAGTCATTACTAAAAAGTCAATAGTAAGAGTTAACAGTCAAGAGTCAATAGTCAAGAGTCAATAGTCAACAGAGAATGTAGATACGCGATCGGTCGCGTCTCTACAAGGATTTCGGGTAATGCATAATTAATTTCCATTTTTTATGTCTATTAACTATTGACCCTTGACCATTGACCCTTGACCCTTGACCATTGACCCTTGACCCTTGACCAATGATTAACAAGGTCTGAGTACCGTAACCGCATAATTGTGCGGTGAAAGATAATCCTTAGCTAATTGTTGCAGTTCTTGGGCATCAAATGACTGAATCTGCTGGGGATAGGTAACAGACAATTCAGCTTGGGCGATGGTATTATAGTAACCATAAAGCCCGGTGAGTTGATTTGGCGTTTCCGTAGAAAACGCATACTCATTACACAGCAACCTGCGGGTTCGCGCAAGTTCAGCATAGCTAATTTCCACAGTCTGCAAATCTTCCAGGTGAGCGCAAATTAAAGCTTCAACTTTTTCCAGTTCTTCTGGTTCTAACCAAGCATTAATTGTAAATAAACTTGATTCGCGTTGCAGAGACAAATTAGCGCAAATTCCCTGCACTAATTGCAATTCTTCTCGCAAATCGCGAACTAACCGCGAAGTGCGTCCTTCTGCTAGTAATACTGATAATAAATCTAAACCATAAGCAGTGCGGAGTTTTTCGACTCCTGGTGCAGTCCATGCCATCATTAACCGCGCTTGCTCTAAGCGTGGTAAATGTAGTTCTTGACGCCGAATACCGATAATAGCTGGTTGAACTACTGATTCAAATTGCGGACAATCAGTGCGATCGCTCTTATTTTCAAAGGTGCGATTTACTAATTCTAAAGCTGGTTTTTCGGCAATTCCCCCCACTACCACCACCGTCATATTTTCTGGTTGATAGTGAGCGCGATGAAAACAGCGCATTGCTTCTGGTGATTGCTGCATCAATTCTTGCTCAGTACCCAGCACCGAACGTCCGTAGGGGTGCTGGGGGTATACGCTTTGAATCAAAGATTGAAATCCCAGCCAATCGGGATCGTCTTGCGCTTGACGAATTTCCTCTAATACCACATCGCGTTCCCGCTCAAATTCTTCTTCGGGAATTGCAGCATTAAGCAACAGTTCCCCTAAATCAGGCAAAGTATCTTCTAGATATGTGGCAGCTGTGGTCAGAGTGTAATGAGCATAATCATAACTGGTAGCCGCATTAGTCACGCCCCCTCTATTTTCAATGTTTTGGTCAAATACTCCGGGGGGTAGTGTCGCAGTACCTTTAAAAATCATATGTTCTAAAAAGTGCGCCATCCCGAACCACGGATTTTGCTCTCTTATTGCACCAGCACGCACCCAAACATCAGCCACTACTACAGGGGTGGTGGCAATTTCTTGATGAATAAAGGTTACACCATTGTCTAGTTGAAAAACTGAGGCTGGAAACACCGTATTAATTAGCTGTTGTGACAATTGTTGCTGCTTTCACCAAAATTTAACGCAGTTTTGGTTATTTTAACGTTTCTTGACATCTAAATTAGAAGCAATTTATACAGATTTTTTTGCAAAAGATAAAATTACCATTTCATAACTTATATAGATAGGCAATTTGCAGCGCATTTGTAGCCCAAATGCTTGCTATTACTTGTTTCGCTTTATTTTTAGATAATTTTTGCTTAATTCATTGATAAGTAATTTATATATTTAAAAGCTCCCACAGTCTTTGCTGACTGTGGGAGCTAAAATTTTAAGTTCACCGCGACGCCGTTTTACCTAAGTTTATGACCTGGGTTTATCCAGGTGGGAACCGAATTCCTCGTTTAAAGTTTCTGGGTCGTTGCCCAGTTTACTGCCACGAGAACAGTTGACTCCCTTTTCTTTAAAGGCATAGATCAAAAAACTTGATGGCAGTCACCAACGTCGTAGTAGAACTTCACCCATTATAACTATCAAAAAGATATTGTGTGTTTAATCTCGAAAATAAACCGTTCTACAACACTTGGACAAAGTTTAACTTTGTTAGACACTGCCGGGATTGCTTCCTGTTTCATTCTGGCAGTGAAGCCTATGGGTGCGGGGGTATGGGGGTA
>CASBQC010000460.1 GCA_949127805.1 Nostocales cyanobacterium PMM_0081 | reverse complement strand
GCTGTCTTTAATGTTTTGTTATGTAAAAGTAATGAAAATAAAAAATATTGTATCTAATAGTACTGTTTACCCAAATCCTTAAAATTTTTTTTGTATCTTATGCAACAGTTTCTCACTATCTCACTCAAAGGCTGAAAAACCTGCCTAAATGGCAACATGGCGTTTTTGAGTTGATTTATTCTCAGTAATAAGACTCTTAGTTTTGGGTTTTAGATTAGACTTGTGTTTAACTTACCGATAGGTCTTACTTTATAAAGGTTTTACCTTAATTACGGACGGTAAAAATCGATAATTATCGATTCAACCAGACCTGAAACCGACAATTTACCAGATTATCTGCCAAGCTAGACATATAAAGCGATCGCTTTGTCGTTATCTAACACAGCACAAGCTAACCACCTTATAAAAACTTAATCATAAGACCTAAACAAGCGTGAGAGCTTATGCCAATCAAAAATCTGACTCTAAATTCGCAAAAAAGATGTAATATGTATCTTTTGCGTGGTTGACTTGTTTGAAATTTGCGCTACTCTTAAAACGGATTGTCTTAGGTAAGCATCTACTCTGACAGAAGATTATAAGGGTAAGATAAAGATTCTCTATTCTGTCTGATATTTTGGATTTGCAAACTGAATATTTTGATACGTAACGGCAACGAGTTATGCACTACCCTGATTCAAGGTAGCCATTCAACAAGTCAACATGCATCTGGAAATTGTAATAAATAGTCTACAATACCAGTTGATGAAGAAATCTAAAGAAAATATAAAACTGACTCAAATGATAGTGGTGTTTGGAGGAAAAACGTGTTTCTAAGATTAGCGCAACAACATCGGCAATTCGTCCAGGACTTGGTGATGAATCTGCAAGCCTTGGCAATTGTACTTGAACGACGTGGATATCCTGCGTCTTGCTATACCTGCGGCAACCAGATGAATAGTGCTTCATTTATGGTTAGTTTGGGCGACAATCATCTGATTCGCTTTTTGGTATCTGATTACGGGATCACTTGGACTGAGATGCGGGACGATCGCGAATTAATGAAGCTGGAAGGTGCAGAAGCAATCAACCAGTTACAGGAACTTGCCAATATTGTCAAGGAACCTACGCAACAGACTACAGGTAACAAAACTCTCGCCAAGAAGTGTTAAAAATGTCTGTGTCTAATGGGGTATTTAGAAAAGCGACGCACAGCGTAAATTTCAACTTGGAAATTGCAAGGGAGGTAATTCGCAATTGGTGAGGAGTCTGTTGAACGGGTTTATGGGCTTGTTTAAAGCAGCGTCTGCTGACAAAAGAAGGAACCACGAAAATCGCACTTTTATTGTGGCTTAAAGCAATCGCTTATTACCTACACCCCATTATCTCTCCCCGCAATTGCCTTTGTTACTCGTGCGATCGCAATAAAAAAATCCGAATCAAAACTTCATAAAAGTATTCTTTTTGTAGCTTCTATAAGAATGCGTTTATTTTAAGTTGACACGAAAATGTCAATCTATCCTCAGAAATAATTTGTAAAAATTGGCGTTTTCTTCTCAGGTAGGTTTTTGGGTTGCATATTATAACCCATTGCCAATCAAAATGAAGGGTGCCCAATAGTAAGGATGATTGAGGCTACCGCCAACCGCAGGGGATATATTGTTATTACCGTTTTGCTGTTTGCTTGTAGGGGATTTTCCCGTAATTAAAGCAATTTGTGCTTGTCTTAAAGCTTCAGATTTTGCCAGCTTACTCGATTGAAGCAACGTATAAAAAGCACTCATCAAAGTTTCAGTACCGCCATCATCGACAGCCCATAATGAAGCGATCGCTGCCCTAGCGCCGGTTTTTTGGATTTGATAGCCAAAGCCTAAAATCTCTTCACCAGTGCCTAATTTGCCTCCCAAGCCAGTTTCGCAGGCACTTAATACTACCAATTCCACACGGGGTAATGACCAAGTAGCAATATCTCGCAAGTTAATGCGATCGCCATTGCCAAATAAAATAAAAGAGTTTTCTGGTCTACCCGTCACAAACGCTGCGTGAGTAGCAAAGTGGACAACTGTATAGTCATCCAATTGTGGCACAGTGGCGGCAAGACTGAAAGCATCATCTAAAATTGTCTTGGTTCCGGGGACAGTATTTGCCAAGCTTTGCACTTCCTGCGCTGCAAAGGGCAAACCGGAAAAGGCAAACTTTCGATTACCAACTCTAACTTCATAATTACCTTTCGTAAAGGCAGCAGCTAAAACCCGCAATTTCGCTTCTCTTTGGGTGTTGAAGTTAGTTAAGCTGGCAGCGGTGATGTGATTGACAGCGTAGCGCTCCACTAGCCATTGTGTGCCATCATATAAAGCTGCTAGAGGAATGTAGCGCAACTGTTCATCTGGTGCATAAATTATAGTTTGTGTACCAGCTTGCTTCAAGTCGTTTTCTATGGGTTTAATTAACCAGTCATACAACTGACGTCCAGGTTTTTTGGCATTTTGACTGGGAGTTTGTAAAGCTTGACGGAAAGCTAATATTGTTTGGTTGAGGTTTTCGCGTTTAACAGCCACGGTACGATGAATTGGTGGCGAATCAGCAGTTACCAGCACCAATTCCAAGCTATCTCGTAAAACGAGTGGATAGATGAGGACGGATTTTTGGGGTAATCGTGCCAAATTATCGCGAATTTCGTTAAGACTCTCTAAATCTAAATTTTGCCTTCTTGCGGTGCGGTTAATATGTTCTATCTGGGATCTCACCGCCGGACTATTGATAAAATTGTTAAATCGATCCAACAGCTGTTGTTGATTTGTTACCAGTTGAGCGATACGTTGTTTTTGTTTAGGCGATCGCGTTTCCGGAGAAATCTGACGTAATTTGGTTAATTCTTTACCCAATACAACAGCATTATTTAACGTTTGATCCAACTTTTGTTTCGTTGGTTGTTCCTCTGAGGATATTTCAATGCCTTTCGCGGTGCGTTGATTTCCAGGTACATTCAGCAGATATTGTTGTAATTCTTCAACTTTGAGTAAATCCATAACGCGCTGCGCTTGGGAAACGTGTCCCTGCCATCGCAGTAATCTTTCAGCCAAAGTCCGATATGTCTGGGCAACAGTTATGGTGTAAGCATCTGGTTCCACTCCTAGCGTTGCTGGTTGAAGACGTGCGAGCTCACGATTGATCAGACAATGCTTGTAGAAAAAAACTGCTAAATCTGGTCTATTTTGAATATCGAAAAGATAACCGATGTTGCTATAGGTTTTGCCAAGTTGAACGCGATCGCCTAATTCTCTGTTAATGAATAAAGCTTGCTGATAAGATTTAAGTGCTTGTGAATACTGACCTTGCTTTTGATATACTCTGCCAATATTGTTTAGTGTCACCGCTTCCCACCAGCGTTCTCCAGTGTCTGTGGTAAGTAATAGCGCTTTCTCCAATGTTTGCAATGCTTGTTCAGAGCGATTTGCACTTAATAGTTTAATAGCCTCTGCGTTTAGCCGCTTAACTTCTGATTGGCTATTTTTCTGAGGTGATGCCTGAGCAGTTTCTCGGTAATTATACTTGGGACTTGCATTTAAGTTTACTATTTTTTTTCCTGATAATGCCGTCCCCAAACCTGGGAAAAGAAGTAAACTAGCAATAGCAAAACTGAAATAATAAAAATGAGGGCGCATACTAAAACCCTCACCTTATTTGGTGAGTGTTAATTTTCAACTATTAAATTGTACAGAACAACTAATTTTTATACTATTACAGTTGTAAAAAATCTCTAGCTTTTGTTAAGAAAAGTTAAAATGTCTGAAGAAAAATCAAGTCAACCACAATTATCGCCAACAAGTGCTCTTGATACTCCAACCTTAAGGGCATTTGAGAATTGGTATGAATATCTGATCAGAGCGCAACCCCATCATACTGATTATTCAGGTGTTGTCTGGCACGGTTCTTATATTGCTTGGTTGGAAGAAGCGCGGATAGAATCTTTGCGATCTATAGGCATTGAATTTGCTGATTTAGTGGCTTTAGGATGTGATTTACCAGTTGTAGATTTGTCGTTACGTTATCATCGCCCAATTCGCTTAGGTATGACAGCAGTCGTCAGAACGCGCATGAGTGAGGTGACTGGTGTGCGTATTAATTGGGATTATACAATTGAATCACCAGATAGGCAAGAGTTATACGTTACTGCCAAGGTGACTTTAGTTGCAGTGGACAAAGAAAGAGGTAAAATTATGCGCGACTTGCCTGCAACTGTTCAAGATGCATTAGCACGGCTTTCGGGATCGATGAATAATTGATTGGTTAGTTGTTGGTGGTTGGGGGAATATGCCAAATTTGTCGTTGCTGACACCCTAGAAGGGTGAGGCTATACGAACGAAGCCTGCCTTCGCAGGCTTATTATTTTAGGCTGCGAAGGCAGCCTTTGTTTGTATAGCCCCAGGCTTACAGCCTGTGGGTGCCTGTGAGGGTCGGTGGTATTTTTAATCATTATTTACCGCTGCCGTGTATTTGCGATAGACTTTGAGGCAAGTTAACTATTTGATTCCAAATATCTTGAGGAGTAATGCCATAACTTATTTGTAATAAAACAACGATCGCTGCAACAGTTATTGCAGTGCTAACAGTCGTTTTTAATATCTTCACTAATATTGTAAATACTATCCACGCTACAATTAAAGCAACTAACATCACCGGTATAGCAACAGCTAAAGGTGCGCCGTCTTCAATGCCAAAAGCCCCGAACACGGTG
>CASBQC010000459.1 GCA_949127805.1 Nostocales cyanobacterium PMM_0081 | reverse complement strand
GCCTACGACCTCGACCCTCAAGAGCCGCAGACTTACGCAAAGTTTCTCACTTCACCTAATACTGGTATTTTTCGCGTCTTGCCGCATACAGCTTACGATCGTCCACTGAATACACTTCAGAATCGATTGGAAGCAAGCGTCAGCGATCGCTATCCATTTCCGTCCTTGGGTGAGGCTAAAGGCGGATTTACCCCTAGTTTAGCACTTGTGACGGTTGGCAATAACTTTGGGTTAAAGCAACAAGGACTAGATTACAACTTTATGGTGAATGTTGGCGATATCCCCTTAGAAAAATTGGATGCAAGCTTGAAAGATGTTTCACCGCAAACGCGAGAATTTTTTCTCAACTATCAGCCTCCCAAGCAATTAAAGGCATTGCAAGTAGAGCGACGGCGATTTTTGAGCGGGAAGAACCAGAACTTGAATCATCAAGTAATGTTAGCTGGTGCTTCATCAGAATTGAACCGTACTTATTTAGTGCGATCGCTACAATTCCAATTACCAGAGATGATTGTAACTGGTCAGCCTCTAACCCCAACCCAGCGGCGCCACCTTGACCAATTACAACAAATGCACAGCAGTGACATCATTTTCGCCTTCCGTCCCGTTCGTCGCCGTTCTGACGGTAGCTACACAGTTCTCTGGCGAATTCTCAATCAGCTACCAGCACCGCAAATTCAAGATTTACAGAACTACGTGAAATTTTAACCTACAGGCGCGAGATTCCTGTGGCGTTGTGCGATCGCGTGCTTACCTACGTGTTCCTTTTAATTTTAAGTCCGCGTAGGCGGACTTTGTTTGTATAGCCGCGACTTCAGTCGTCGGGTCATAAGTTAAACATTTTCGCGAAAAAAAGCGCGAAAATGTTAGTTTAGCAGCATCTACGGGAGATGTATGAAAATATTAATTCAACACCGTCATGATGAAAACGAAATCAGTGGAGTTTTAACTTATATTTATGCGATTATTCCGGAACTCGAAAAAAGAGGTATCGAAGTCAAAACTATATCTACCAAACAAGATAATATCGCCAAATGGTTTAGTTATATTGCTTGGGCAGATATAGTACATATGAATTCCAATGACTTATCTTTTAGCTTGCTCTGTAAAGCTTTGCATAAAAAGATAATTATTAAATACCATTATTGTCTTTATCAATCTACTCATAGTAATTATGAGCCGATGAAGTTCACACAACGTTTAAAAGCCGAATTGAAACATACATTACCAAAACCTAACTATCCATTGAAGTGGAAATTACACACTTTTGTCAAATGGGCACGGCTAGCTACCCGGCTTTCTACCGCACTATTAGCCGATGCTCATACAGCTTGCAGTAATTTTTTGGGAGAATCTTCTGCCTTTCCTTGGTCAGTTGATACTATATATAATCCGATTGAAATCAAGTCTAAAAACCAACTCAAAACTTTAGAAAATTTATCTCAGCCATATAACTTTATTTTTGTTGGCAGATTAGCTACAGACAAAGGCGTAGATATTTTATTAAAAGCAGCGCGGATTTTACAAGATGAAAATAAAGAATTTCAAATTACCATAATTGGCGATGGCGGACAATCTCAGGAATTAAAACAGCTAACGTCTGATTTAGAAATTGCCAACAAAGTTAATTTTTTAGGTAAACTTCCTCAAAAAGAAGTACTCCTAAAAGTTCAAGATGCTCTAGCTTTAATTGCTCCTTCTCGTTGGCAAGATCCAGCACCTTATGTAGTGCAAGAAGCCTCTAGCGTTCAAACCTGCTCGATTGTCTCAAAAATGGGAGGATTGCCAGAAGTGGCAGGACCGCACAGCCTATTTTTTGAAAACGAAGATGTAGAAGAATTAGCCAAATGTATGCGAGACTGCTTAGATAATCCGGATGAAGCAATTAACCGAGGTTTCCAGTCTAGCCAATACGTCGCGGAAAAGTTCTCGGCAGCGCGTGCTGCTACTCGACTGCTGGAAATTTGCCGTGAACATACTCCTAAAGCATTGGTAAGCTGTGAAGCTTTTAATTTCATCGTTGAGGCACCAGAGGGAGAGGGGGGGAGAGGGAGGGGGGGAGAAAGTTTGAGGCAAAGGAAGTGAAATTTAACGCAAATGCAAACTGTAAGCGCAACAGCTTAACAAAGTCTGAGACATAAATAATTTCTGGACAGTCTGCGCTAGGGTAGGAATTGACACTTGTTTTGTGATTTCCTGTGGTGGTTTGTAAACATCCAGCTGTATTTCTGAGTTTGACTGTTTTACTCTCGTCGTTAACAGCTTGTGCTAATAGTCCTGTTGCCAAAAATCTTGAGGACTCTTTGGCAGCAGATTCCAGGCTGGAAAACAATTCTGTTATTTTTGGCAAAGCCAAGCAAAGCGAACCGCAACAACTTCCCCAATCAACAGTTAAGTTACCTGCCGATTTTCCCGTTACTATTCCGGTTTATGCCAATGCTCAATTACAAGAAGTTACACCCTCTAGCAGTGGTGTATCAACTCGTTGGCTGAGTTCTGACCCTAGTAATCTAATTGAAAGCTTTTACCGCAATCAGTTTCAGGCAAACAACTGGCAGATTTTACAAGAACCTACAGACCAACAATCTAATGTTATTGCAGCGCGGCGCAATGATTTACAGGTGAAAGTTTCCATACAGCCGAAATCAGTTACTAACCCAGCACCCAATCAACCGCAGACAAATACTGAATTGTTGATTGAGTACGGAGGTAATGTCACTGCAACGGCACAACCTACACCAGCGACAAACAAGAGCGAAACTAATGATAACGTTCCTCAACCTGGCGATCGCCAGTTTGTTGGTCCGATACCACCTGCAAATGTAGCATCTTCAGCAACTACAACCGATGATAGCAAAACAACGTCGGAATTTAGCGATTTAAATAAAGTAC
The DNA here is from genome assembly GCA_949127805.1 of Nostocales cyanobacterium PMM_0081. Lineage (GTDB taxonomy): Bacteria > Cyanobacteriota > Cyanobacteriia > Cyanobacteriales > Nostocaceae > Hassallia. Next base: position 12,328 of record CASBQC010000459.1, on the reverse strand, counting down.
CCCCAGAATTGCGGCAACATATCCAAGATTTGGCAGCATTGGGCGTTTTGTCTGTAGAATCAAATGCAGCTAAAAGCAATACGACGACAACAAATCAGTTTGAACCGAGTAAAATCATTACCCGTCGGGAATATGCTCGTTGGTTAGTAGCGACGAACAATGCCATGTATGCTAATAATCCGGCAAAACAGATTCGCTTGGCATCGGAAAGCGGACAATCAGCTTTTAGTGATGTGCCGAAAACTAATCCGGATTTTGCCCAAATTCAAGGTTTAGCAGAAGCTGGTTTGATTCCGAGTCCTTTGTCTGGAGATTCTGTTGAAGTTTTATTCCGTCCAGATGCACCCCTAACGCGGGAACAGTTGATTTTGTGGAAATTACCTTTGGATACCCGTCAAGCTTTACCAGGGGCAAATTTAGACGCGGTGAAGCAAACTTGGGGTTTTCAGGATGTGGGTAAAATTGACCCGAAAGCTTTACGTGCTGTGTTGGCAGATTTCCAAAGTGGTGAACAATCGAATATTCGGCGGGTGTTTGGTTATACGACGCTGTTTCAGCCTAAAAAGCCAGTGACGCGGGCTGAAGCGGCAGCGGCTTTGTGGTATTTTGGTACTCAGGGCGATGGTGTATCGGCGAGTGATGCGTTGAAATTAAAGCCAAGTTAAAGCGATCGCTCTGATCAAATCACAAAATTTGGCGGTGCGTCTAAGTTAATAATTTCATTTAATCAGCGCCTTGCGATCGGACATTAACTCAAAAATTGCCCCCATAGATTTGTGATGCAACCTTGGACACTAAATCAATCACTGCAAAACCAAAGATTTATAATTAAACAAGTCCTCGCAAGCGGAGGTTTTGGTGTCACCTATAGCGCTATAGAAAAGCAAACTGGCAAAATATTTGTCATCAAAACCCTCAACCAGCAACAACAAACTCAAGCCGATTTTCAGCAACGACAGGTTAAGTTTGTCAATGAAGCATTGCGGTTAGCACAATGCAATCACCCCCATATTGTCAAAGTTCATGAAGTCATCCAGGAAGATGAACTTTGGGGTATTGTGATGGAATATATTGATGGGCAAGATTTAGAGGTTTATGTTGATGAGTGGGGGCAGTTGCCAGAAAATGAGGCATTACGCTACATTGACCAGGTAGGGAAAGCCCTAGAATATGTCCATCAACAAGGATTTTTACATCGAGATATCAAGCCGAATAATATTCTACTACGTCGTGATACACGAGAAGCTGTATTAATTGATTTCGGTTTGGCACGAGAATTTATTATTGGTCAAGTAGGAAGCATGACCAATGCTAGAACCGAAGGTTATGCACCGATTGAACAGTATGAAAGACGAGGTAACTTTGGTACTTATACAGATGTTTATGCTTTAGCCGCGACACTTTATACTTTACTTACTGCTGTTGTGCCAATACCTGCTACTTTCCGAAACTATGCACAATTACCACAGCCAAAGCAGCATAATCCCAAAATTAGTAACTTCGTGAATGATGCCATTGTTAAGGGGATGACGTTAGAACCTCAAGAGCGTACTCAGACAGTACGGGAGTTTAGAGAATTGCTTGGCATTATCACTATTGAACCATCAGATAAAATTCAACCACCTCCTGTAGATATATTACCTTCAAACGTTGATTTCGCTAAATTAGAGGATTTGCTGAAAGCTAATCAGTGGAAAGAAGCAGATCGTCAAACCTATTTAGTGATGCTGCAAGCAGTTAATCGTCACAAGCAAGGTTGGATGAAAGCGCAGGAATTATCTAACTTTTCCTGTGCTGTTCTTCGCAAAATTGACCAACTCTGGGACGTGTACAGCGATGGGAAATTTGGTTTAAGTATTCAACAGCAAATCTGGGGTAAAATTAGCAATTACTCTGTAAATTTCGATATTGCAACCTTCTATGAGTTTGGCAACTGCGTGGGCTGGCGTAAAAATGACGAATGGTTAAGATATGATAATTTTACCTTTAGCTTAGAGTCTCAAAAAGGACACTTTCCATCATTTGGATATGGTGTTCAGCGTTGGGATGAATGGCAAACTAGTTGTTGGTATTTGTTCCCTCGCATTAATAATTGTCTGTAGTAATAAATAGACATCTCCGGAAATGAGATATGCGTTGCCCGAAATCCTTGTAGAGACGCGAAATTTCGCGTCTCTACATTCTTTTCCGGAGATGTTTAATAGACATAGGAGTGAGAAACAATGTAGAGACGTTCCGTCGGAACGTCTCTACGATTCATCCCAAGGTTATGCAACGCCATAATTTGTAATCATGTCTAATATTGAATAGCAAAATTTTATAATTTTATTTTCCAAATAAAAAATCTTGCCGATTTAAGTACATAAATTGGCTTTTTTGTCAATTATATGTAGCTATTAAATTTAAATGTGTTTGTCTGTTTAAAATTCTGGAATTGTAGATTTAGAAGATGTAGTTGGCATTAATTTTTTATTACCCAAAAGGATAGCATCATTATGACAACGAAGCTATTTATCAGCAGGCTAGTGAAGAGCTCAGTAGCTCTAGGTAGCATTGCTATTATTAGTCAGTCTATTGATTCGATGAATCCTCGATTAACAACTGATAACGCAGAACACCCTCCACATCTGCTGTCTAGTCAGACTCGAACTACGATATCACTACAAACCAACTTAAGGAACCCAATCCATCAACCCGTGACAACTGCGGGGATATCTTTGGGTTGGATGGGTGGTATTTTCTTGGGATTGGGAGTTTTTGGGTTTGCAGCGATCGCTAAAAAAGGATCTGTGGTAATTGGTAACGATGAAGTTGGAATTGTAATTAAGAAATTTAACTACAATCCCTTTTTTGCTAAACTCCCTGCTGGTCAATTAATAGCCTTAAAAGGAGAAGCTGGTCCCCAAGCGAAAATCCTTACCCCCGGTTTGCATTGGGGTTACTTTTCTCGGATGTATATCATTCGCAAGGAAGCGATAATTACTATTTCTTCGGAAGAAATTGGACTAGTTGTTGCCAAAGACGGTGCTCATATGCAACCCGGACAACATTTTGGTAAGTTTGTTGAATGTAATAACTTTCAAGATGCCAATGCGTTTATTGAAAATGGGGGTCAGAAGGGTAAACAGCTAGAAATTTTAACTCCTGGCACTTACCGAATTAATACTGAACTGTTTAAGATTAGCAAGAAGTCAGTAATTTATATTCCCCAAGGGGAAATTGGGTTAGTCGTTGCCAAAGATGGTGCTGACATGCCACCAGAACAACTTTTGGGTAAAGTTGTCGATTGCAGTAACTTCCAAAATGCATCTGCGTTTATTATAAATGGTGGTCAAAAGGGCAGACAATTAGCGATTCTCACTACTGGAACTCATCAAATTAATACTGATTTATTTACCGTAATTACTGCTACTAATGCCACCCAATATGGCATGAAACCCAAAGATTTACAAGTGTATACAGTAGAAGCTGGGAAGATAGGAATTGTCACTACTTACGATGGTATCTCAATTAAACCAGATGAGATTGCTGGTTCCCCGACTGCGGGTCATGGCAACTTTCAAAACGGGCAAAAATTTATTGATGGAGGTGGACGCAAAGGTTTGCAAGAAGAGATTGTGCCACCAGGTTCTTGGAATTTAAATCCTTGGTTTGTCAAAGTTGAGCAAGTAGAACTAGTTGATGTTCCTGTTGGGGCAGTTGGAGTTGTTATCTCCCACGTTGGCAAGCTGACTGAAAATAAGGCTGGTGTGGTTGCACCAGGATACAAGGGTGTTTGGAATACTCCCCTTTCTCCTGGTAAGCACGTCATCAACACAAAAGTTAAAAATGTAGAAATAGTTCCTACTCTTCCCATTGCGCTGGATTGGTCAAACAGAAAAAAGCCACCCACAAACTACGACGCAAACCTTCATGCTATACAATTGCGTTCTAAGGATGGATTTTGTTTTGATATCGAGGTAACGCAAGTTATTCGCGTCACTGAAGAAAACGCCCCAACAATGATTTATCGTGTTGGTAGCAGTGTTGGTGGTTCTGCTAGTGATTCCATAAAAGCTCTCATCGTCAAGGTACTACAGCCAGCTGTTAGCAATTACTTCTGCAATTCTGCTCAAAATTCGGAAGCATTAGACTTTCTCGACAAACGCAGCGATCAACAAAGACAAGCAAAAGATTATATCAAATCAGCACTCAATGATTTTGCTGTTGAAGCGCTTGATACGTTAATTGGAGAGATTGACTTACCCGATCAACTAGAAAAGATTTTAACCGATCGCAAAATCGCACAGGAACAGCGCAAAACTATAGAAGCTGAACGAGAAACAGAAAAAGAACGCCAAAAATTTGCACACGAAAAAGCGCTGACGAACAAGCAAGTAGATTTGGTTAAAGCTCAAGAGGATGTGAAGATTGCAGAACTTAATGCGATCGCAGCAAAATACGGAATTGAAGTTGAAGTAGAACGAGTTCGACAATTACGTGAAATAGAAATAGTAGTTTTGGAAAAAACTATTGATATTATCGGTCGTGAAGGCTGGCTGGATATCGAAAAACTCAAGGAATTAGTCAAACTTAAACTTCCAGAGGTCTGGGTTAGTAATTCTCATGATGGTGGTTCTGGATTAATCGATGCAGTCATGCCTCAAGTATTGAGGACTCTCAAAACTACCACCATTGGTTCAACTAATAATTTAGCAGCTGCACATCTGGCAAGTCAAACATTAGAAACTTCATCTGCATCAACGGCACTTCCTCAAAGTTATGTTATCTGTACTAATTGCGAGACAAAGAATCTATTGGGCAACAATTTCTGCTCAAAGTGTGGTAATTCCCTAACTAGCTGATAAAAAATCTACAATCACCTTCCCAAGCCAATACCGTTCAGTTAAGGATTGATCCTCCCTAACCCTCCTTAAAAAGGAGGGAACTAAGCCCCCTTTTTAAGGGGGTTGGGGGGATATTACAGAATTAAATACCACTAACTGAACGGTATTGCTTCCGAAGCGGATAGTACAACGTTCGCAGCGAGTAGAAATAAGTCGAAGTTCACTCGCTACGGACGAACAATATCAAAGTTTCTTATTTTTTTATGCCACCTAAAATCACTCTCACTGTCACCCAAGGTAAACTTCAAGGACGACAATTTATCTTTGACTCCCGCACTACCTGTATCCTTGGCAGAAATGCAGATTGCAATCCTCAATTGCCTGATGATAAAGACCATCGCACCATCTCCCGCTATCATTGTTTGCTAGATATAAACCCCCCTGCTATTCGTGTACGGGACTTTGGTAGTAAAAATGGTACTTATGTGAATGACAAAAAAATTGGACAGCGCAAAGCCGACCAAACCCCAGAAGAAGGGGCAAAAATAGAATTTCCAGAGTATGATTTGCAGAATGGAGACGAAATCAAACTAGATAATACTGTTTTGAAAATTAGTATCGAAGTTGACCCCCAGGAGATAAATATTTCCAACTTCTTTCCTAACACTCTTTATGTGAACAACGACCCAACACAACCGCCAAATTTATTGGCAACGATTAAAAACTTGTTGGGGTTAGCTGAAGGTGGTGATCGGAATTTAATTGCTATTCGTGGTTATCAAATTGTTAAATTGTTGGGAAAAGGTGGATGCGGAGAAGTTTATTTAGCACAACACAATCAATCGGGAAAAATGGTAGCAATAAAGATGATGTTACCAGCAGTGGTGAAGAGCGATCGCGCTGTGCAGATGTTTCTTAGAGAGACAGAAAACACTAAGGCTTTACAACATCCCAATGTCGTGCAACTAATAGATTATGGATACTCCGAAAACGTTTTCTTCTTGACAATGGAGTATTGCGAAGGTGGCACTGTATCTGATTTAATGCACCTTTCTGGTGGACGATTATCTATTGATATAGCAGTGCCGATTGTTCTACAAGTTCTTGACGGTTTGCAATACACCCACAATGCCGAAATTCCCTATGTAAAACTCGCTGATGGTGGCTTTGGGAAAGGTAGAGGTTTAGTTCACCGAGACCTCAAACCTAGTAATATCTTTCTTGCCTGGATAGAGGAAAAACTTGTTGCTAAAATCGGCGATTATGGTTTATCTAAGGCATTTGACATAGCCGGTTTAAGCGGTCAAACTCTCACTGGTACTAAAGCAGGTACTCCCGTTCTTATGCCTCGACAACAGGTGCTTAACTTCAAATATACCCAACCAGATGTAGATATTTGGGCTACTGCTGCTTGTCTCTATTATATGCTCACGGAAACTTTTCCCCGCAACTTTACAAACGGCGATCCGTTTCTCGCAGTGTTGCAAAATGACCCCGTGCCAATCAAAGTGCGAAATCCACGAATTCCACCACATTTGGCAGAGGTTATTGATTTGGCATTGGTGGAGAAGCCAGAACTTTACTTTAAGAATGCAGTCGAATTTAAGCAGGCGTTGTTGAATGTATTATAATCTCAGATTATTTTTCAATAGACATAGAAAGTGAAAATTAATTATGCGTTGCCCGAAACCCTTGTAGAGACGCCGATTTATCGCGTCTTGACGTCTTTTATGGAGATGCCTAATGCATATTTTCTGATTAGTTTGACATAATTTAGATGCTTTTGCCTGAGAGTCTGTATTGCCCGCTTCACAATTACTTTACAAAATACCGCTAAATTATAAAAAACTGTTAAAGACAAACCGGAGTGGTAATTCTATTTGCCATGTTCTAAGGTATTCTCTAAAGTAATAGTGAGGGTGAGATTACGCAAACTCATCTGATTCTGTTGTTACTCTGAACATCGAATAAATACAAACTTTAATTTCATCGTTGTTTTTTCTGGTAGTTTCCAGTTAAAAAATATCAAATAAGTATGAAAAAAGAACTTCTAGCTACAGGATTTGTACTTTTCTGTTTCACCTTGCCACAGAAAGCGATCGCTGCCAAGTTTGATGCGCTTTATGTATTCGGTGATAGTCTCTCTGATACGGGTAACACTTTCGCAGCTACACAAGGACAAAACCCGTCCCTAGAGTCAATAATTCAAACCGTCCAGGTTATTTTTCGGGACGTTTTTCTAATGGTCTAAATTGGGTAGATTATTTCGGTTCGCAGATAAATAAACCAGGATTAACACCCACACCTTTTGTTACTCTCCTAGCTAATCCGAATATTGTTCCCAAACAAGGGGTTAATTTCGCTTTAGGTGGTGCTCAAACAGGTATAGCTAGCTCTTTTCCCGGTGTTGTCGAAGGTACTATACCCGGAGTGCTGGGGCAAGTTGGTTTGTTTAGGCAAAATTTGCCAGTTGATCCAAATGCTCTTTACTCAGTGGTTGGTGGTGCAAATGACTATTTCGATGGGAATACAAACGTTAGTCAAGTAATCCAAAATTTAACTAATTCAATCGGTTCTCTCGCTCAAGGTGGAGCGAAAAATTTCCTAGTATTTAACTTACCTGATTTAGGCGACAGTCCTTTTGGAAAAAATTTAGGCTTTCCCGATCAATTAAATCAATTGACACAAGCCCATAATAGACAATTAGCATCAGCAATAAGTAATATAAGCATCAGCAACCCTGATTTAAATATCTATTCTGTTGATATTAATAGGCTCTTTAAAACAATAAGAGCTACTCCAACTAAATTTGGTTTCAAGGATGTAACAAATCCTTGTGTAACAGGGAACTTTCAGCAAGTTGCAAATATCTGTGATAATCCAGATGATTTCTTGTTCTTTGATGATGTCCATCCCTCCTCACGCACTCATAACTTAATCGCACAAGCAGCACTGACAGCAGTTAGGGGTAAAACCATTCCTGAACCTTCCGCAGTGTTGGGTATGTTGACGCTTGGTGCTTTGGGTGCATCTGGAGTGCGGAAGCGGAAATTAACTTCAGTAACTGGGGTTGTTGAGGCAGAACCTTCTAGGATGAGATAAATACTTCATTTTTGGTATTAGACATCTGTTTAAAAACAATGTAGAGACGTAGCAATGCTACGTCTCTTGGGGTTCGAGCAACGCAGAATTAATTTTCAAATAGGTTGTCTATTGCATAACCGTGGGATGAATCCTAGAGACGTTCCCCTGTCCCCGTCTCTACAATATGTTTAATTTATAAATACGCCTCATTTTTTCGGTTTGCGTTGATGCTACGATGAAACGCAAATCTAAATCAGATTCTCGATGTCGGATTACGACAATTTATTCAAAATTATTGAAGAATTGGTGATGCACCATTCCCCTAGTGGTGTAGAAGCCGAAATTAACCGATTTTTAATGGAGCGCTTTGCAGCTTTGGGTGTGCAAGTGTGGTGCGATCGCGCAGATAATATTATTGCCAAAATTCCAGGGAAAAATTCAGATCGAGCGATCGCTATCACCGCACACAAAGACGAAATTGGCGCAATTGTCAAGTGTATTGGTGATGAAGGTCGCGTAGAAGTCCGCAGATTAGGCGGTTCCTTCCCGTGGATTTACGGCGAAGGTGTTGTCGATTTAATAGGGGACACGCAAACTATCAGCGGTATTCTCAGCTTTGGTTCTCGCCATATTTCCCACGAATCCCCACAAAAAGTCCAGCAGGAAGATACACCTGTAAAATGGGAAAATGCCTGGATTGAAACGAAATGCAGCCCTCAAGAGCTAGAAGCGGCGGGTATTAGACCGGGAACTAGAATGGTTGTCGGCAAGCATCGCAAGCATCCAGTGCGTTTAAAAAATTACATTGCCAGTTACACTCTGGATAATAAAGCCTCTGTTGCGATTTTGCTCGCTTTGGCAGAAAGAGTCAAACAGCCATCTGTGGATGTATATTTAGTAGCTTCAGCAAAAGAAGAAGTCGGGGCAATTGGAGCATTATTTTTCAGTCAAAATCAGCAATTAGATGCAATGATTGCTCTGGAGATTTGTCCGCTGTCGAAGGAATACCCAATTGAAGACGGGGAAAGTCCGGTAATACTTTCTCAAGATGGATACGGAATTTATGACGAGATGTTAAATGGGCAATTGCGTCATTGTGCGAAGCAGTTAGATATGCCGGTGCAGTTAGCGACAATCAGCGGCTTTGGTAGCGATGCTTCCATTGCCATGAAGTTTGGTCATGTGGGACGTGCAGCTTGTTTAGCGTTTCCGACACAAAACACCCACGGCTATGAAATTGCTCATTTGGGGGCGATCGCTAATTGTATAGATTTGTTACAAGCCTTTTGCGAATCAGAATTTGAGTGAAGAGTTACGAACTCCGTCCGGCTGATACCCGTAATTTTCTACAATGAATTTGAGAGGTTGATAAAAGGTTAAGCCAAGCAAATGCCTAAAACCGTTGCCGATGTAATGAGCCGTGACCCCATTGTTGTCCGGTCGGAAACTCCCTTAAAGGAAGCGATCCAAATTCTGGCAGAACGACGCATCAGTGGATTGCCCGTTGTAGATGATACAGGTAAACTGGTGGGTATTATCTCGGAGACAGATTTGATGTGGCAAGAAACGGGTGTAACTCCACCGGCATACATCATGTTTCTCGATAGCGTCATCTATTTAAAAAATCCCGCCACCTACGAACGCGACCTGCATAAAGCACTGGGACAAACTGTTGGGGAAGTTATGAGCCGTGACCCCATCACTATTAAAGCGGAAAAAACTTTAACAGAAGCAGCCAGAGTTATGCACGATAAAAGCGTTCACCGCTTGCCAGTGCTTGACGAATCAGGTGAAGTAATTGGTATCCTCACCCGTGGTGATATTATTCGGGCAATGGCAGCAAGTCAAGATTAGTTGGAGCGTTGGAGCGTTGGAGCGTTGGAGCGTTGGAGCGTTGGAGCGTTAACAGTAGACATCTGGGAAAATTAATTATGCGTTGCCCGAAACCCTTGTAGAGACGGCGATTCCCAAGCGTCTTTACGTCTTTTTTGGAGATGTCTATTTATTTATCCACCATCCACCATCCACCATCCACTACCCACTATCCACCATCCACCATCCACTATCCACTATCCAATATCTAATTACCGTTGTTTTTAAAAGTAGGATAAATAAATGAGTATTACTCCTGAGTCTGTCAAGCAAATGCTCAGTTCTGAGGATTTGGGCGATCGCTTGCGTGCGGTTAATCAAATTCGCGATTTGGAACCTGCGATTGGTTTTGAGTTGGCTCAAAGTGCGGTTAGTGACAGTAATGCCCGCGTGCGCTATTCAGCGGTGAGTCTGTTTGATACTTTGGGCAAACAAGATTTAGACGCATCTTTGAATATATTGCGCGATCGCTTGCTTAACGATCCTGAACCCGATGTGCAAGCTGCTGCTGCTGACTGTTTGGGTGCTCTGAAACTACATGCAGCTTTTGAAGATATGCAGCAGGTTTACCACACAACACCGGAATGGCTGCTAAAATTCAGCATCGTTGCCACATTAGGTGAGTTGGGTGATCCGCGAGCTTTTGAACTACTCAAAGAAGCTCTTTCTTCAGATAACGACTTAGTAAAAACCGCTGCTATTAGTTCTTTTGGCGAATTGGGAGATGTACAAGCAATTCCCTTATTAGCACCTTATGCGAGCAATCCAGATTGGCAAATGCGCTACAGACTGGTGCAATCTTTGAATCTTCTGGGTGGTGCGGATGCCAAATCTATATTAGAAACTTTGGCAGGTGATGAAGTAGAAGCGATCGCTACTGAAGCGAAAAAATCTTTGCAGTCAGCTTAAAACTGCCTTTGTTTGGATAATCTGTGGTAACGCAGCACTTTTTAGTCTCCATCTAATAATAGATGGGGATTTTTTTGTTGTTAATTACAGTAGTAAGCGTTTCAACGCTTATATTGGGCACCAAGAGTGCCCACTACGTTCGTATGAGTCCTGAAATGCTGAAAGTCAGTTCAAATGTGCTTTCGTAATAGCTGACAAGCAATGCTTGCTTTCAGCTTGATGTTTCCTACTCATTTTTTCATGAAAAGCTTTTCATTTCTTTGTAAAGAGTCTGCAAAAAGCTGGAAGCTATCACACTTTATTTTTACACAACAAGCGTATATTGATGTGATTTTTTATTGTCATTAATCCGTATTTATTCTATCAGGGTTTACATAAATAACTTGACTAATAAAGTTTAAATGAATGTGTAAGTCTACCAGATGACACCTCGATGAATGCCGAATAACATACGAATATACACGCAAAGGAGGCACAACAAATCAGTTGCCTCAAGCATTAACAATCACAAAATATTGAGAGACACAATCATGAAATTAAACAAACAATTTACCGCGATCGCTAAATCTCTAACAGTATCCAACCTCGCAAAAGAAATGATGAATTACAAAAAAACCTTCGCTTTTATCGGTTTAATTACAAGCAGCACTCTGGCTCTTTCTTCTAACCCCGCTCAAGCTTTTAATTTCACCACACACACTGATTTAGGAACCTGCTCTACTCTAGTCGATTCTTTTTCACCAAGCGGAGTAAGTCTTAGCAAGTTGTCAAACTGCAAAACTGCTGATGGTTTCAGCATCACACCCGCACCTAAAGGTAAACAACTCCAAGGTAAGACAGTTAATAAGGTCAATGGTGTAGGTGTATCAGGTGTAGTCGCATCCGATCCTATCGATGCTGTTCGTGGTGAAGTTGACTACAAAGAATCTATTGAATTAACTCTTCCAAATCCAGGAGATGTTCTCAAAAGTATTGGTTTAAGCTTCCTCTACCAACCCGGAGTATTTGCAGACAAGGTATATGAGGCAGTAAAAATCAAGACTGACACCGGACTTGAAGGCATTCTCAAAGTAACAGGCAATACTTCTGCAACCTGGAGTTATCTTAGTGGTGTGGTTAGTTCGGTGACAAATATAAGCCCTTCTACTGGTAAAGGTGGCGGTTATTACGATATTACAAATCCTTTTGGAAATGCCAAATTTACTTCCCTAATCCTAACTCCTTTCAGCGATCCAAAAGTAAGTCAAATTAGTAGTGCTAACAGTGACTTTGCTCTCGCTCATGCAACAGCAAAATCAGTTCCTGAACCTACTACACTTGCTGGTTTGGGTTTAGTTGGTGCATTGTTGCTAGCAACTCGTCGTCGCAAAGCTATCCAATCTTAATTAGCAATGGGTGTGAGTTTGGGTGCTTTGACTGTAGCTGGCATGTTTGACTTGCGATAAAGCAATAAATCATGCTTTACAACTTTCAATTATCAGTTTTAGCTTTTTTCATCCTACCTACAAGTGAGGACATAACATGAAAATATATTAATTAAGGGTTTAGCATCTTTTATTATTAAAATAAGTCGTTTTCCAAAGTCTTTTATATGAGTATAAGAAGTAATTAATTACTTTCCTATACTCATTTTTTAT
>CASBQC010000458.1 GCA_949127805.1 Nostocales cyanobacterium PMM_0081 | reverse complement strand
TTTAGCTGAGAGATAAAGTTTGTATAGCGGTTTTATTACAAAATTAAATACACCGCACTCGAATAATGTAGAGACGTTATATGTAACCTCTAATCTTTTGTTAGCACTTTATTAGCATTTTTTGCTTGATTACTTTGTCTATAAACTTCTGTGACTGGAAAGGGAATTTTAATACCTACTTCTTGATATTTTTTATGCAGTTTTTTAATAAATTTGTGTTTAGCAATGCGGAGGTCAAAAAATTCGTTCACCCGCATAAATACCGTAAAATCAATACTAAAATCTCCAAAAGTATGAAATCTCATAAACGGTTCATTCCCCATTAATTGGGGGGAAACTTCTTTCATTACCTCTTTCGCTACCTCAAGAGTCACTTTTTCAACTTGTTCCAAATCGCTTTCGTAATCAACACCCACATTAATTGTTAATGTGATTTCCTTAACTGGTAAATGATAATTGGTAAAAATTGCTGAGGCTAGTTTAGAATTAGGCACAACTATGACATTATTAGAAAGCTCTTTTATCGTTGTATTGCGCCAGGTAATATCTGTAACATATCCCTCATGTTTATCCTCTAATTTTACATAATCTCCGGTTCTAACTTGTTTTGAGAAAATTAGATAAAATCCCGAAAATATATTTTCAAGTGTATCTTTAAGTGCTAAACCAACTGCTAAACCACTAATACCTAAAGTTGTGACTATCGGTGTAACTTCTACACCTACTGTTTGCAGTATGATTAATGTTCCCAAAATTAAAACGGCTATTTTCGCAGCATTAGAAATTAATGAGGCAGAAACTCCTTCGGTTCGACGAGTATATAACTTAACAAAACCTCCAGTTAATCTAGCAAATACTAAAGTGACTGAATATATAAAAATAATGATGATAACTCTTTTGAGTAAGTCATTAACATCATTTGATTTGAAGGGGAAACTAAGAACTGCACCTAAAAAACCAGCAAGCATAAACCAAATAAAGGTCATGCGGTGCAGAGATTGAAATATAATGGTATTTCCGAGAATTTGTTTGCGAATAGTAAAATTTCGTAACTTGATCAAAACAACTTTTTCGCCAATTATTCCAGCTATTAAGCCAGCTAGAATAAATGCAAGCGGTATAAGCCATTGCACTATCATAAGCAACTCCAAATTAAACATTGAAAAGCGAAAATTTTGTTTTGTGATATTTTAACGTTTTAATTTGAGATTGAAGATTTGTGCATGTGACATGATGAAGGTTTGAATTTAAAGAACAATTAGGCAATACTATATCGTAAATTATTGAAAATAAGCAAAAACATGGCTGTTCAACAATATTCTGCTGTAAAATTTCTTCGTGTCGTTGGCATCTTGGCGGTTAAAATTAAAAATTAATTATATGGATTTGCCAATTATTTATCACCCAGATTACGTTGCAGCACTGCCTGAAGGACATCGCTTTCCGATGTTAAAGTTCCGACAATTATACGAATTGTTGTTGGCTGATGGTGTGGCACACTCCAGACAATTTTATACCCCTGAATCTGGGGACATTGAGTTGATAGAGTTAGTTCACAATCGAGACTACGTACAAGCTTACTGTAACGGAACGCTAGACCCAAAAGCACAACGGCGCATTGGTTTACCTTGGAGTCCGGCGCTGGTAAATCGTACTCGTGTGGCGGTAGGTGGTACAATACTGACGGCTAAACTCGCATTAACTCACGGTTTGGCGTGTAATACTGCTGGTGGTACGCATCACGCTTTTCCCAGTTATGGTTCTGGTTTTTGTATTTTCAATGATTTAGCGATCGCCTGTCGCGTGTTACAAAAACTCAACCTCGCGAAAAAAATCCTGATTGTCGATTTAGATGTCCATCAAGGTGATGGCACCGCTTTTATCTTTGGTGACGACGATAGTGTTTTTACTTTCTCGATGCACTGCGAAGTCAATTTTCCCGGTACTAAGCAACAAAGCGATCTCGATGTTCCCCTACCAACTGGAATGGAAGATGATGCTTATTTGCAAACCTTAGCAAATTATTTACCAGATTTATTGTCAAATGTCAAGCCAGATTTGATTTTATACGATGCTGGGGTCGATCCCCATGTAGGCGATCGCTTAGGAAAATTAGCTTTAACTGATACTGGCATTTTCCGCCGGGAAATGCAGGTATTAAGTACCTGTGTAGCTGCTGGCTACCCCGTAGCCTGCGTTATCGGTGGTGGATATGCTGAGGACATGAAGTCTCTTGTGTGGCGTCACTCGTTGGTGCATCGCGCTGCTAGTCAGATTTATCAGCAGTATCGACTCTAACAAAAGGAGGAGATATAAACATTTATACATCTACCGTTGCTTAGATGTTTTTGATTTATTTTTAGATCATTATTAAAGTCAATTAACTATCATGTCCCAGCAAAAAATCGTCTAATTCGATACAATTTATAAGAGACAAGAGGCGAGGAGAAGTAAAGTGGTGCTATCAAAAGGTTTTGAGATTGAGATGTACACAGGCACGCCTCAAGGAAAAATTGTCGGACTATCCGACAAAATTGTGGCATCTTTAGATGGATTTGTACGAGAGCCAGATAGCCGGAATGTGGAATACATAACCGCACCATTGCACGATTACGATCAGCTATTGTGCGCTTTGTTGCGTCCAAGACAGCAACTGCGAAATTATCTCAAACAATTGGGTGATTACACGCTGATTCCGGGAAGTACTTTATCTTTGAGTGGTAGCGATCGCTTTTATAATTCTGACCCTAGTAATCCATACTACGATTACATTGAGCAAACCTACGGAACCAAAGTCGTCACCGCTAGCGTTCACATCAATGTCGGCATCAGCGACCCGGAAGTATTAATGCGGGCATGTCGAATTATCCGCTTAGAAGCGCCTTTGTATTTAGCTTTAAGTGCTTCTTCTCCGTTTATCGATGGCAAAGCAACCGGATATCACTCCACCCGTTGGGGCTTATTTCCCCAAACACCAGCTAATGTGCCGTTATTTGCCAGCCACGCTCATCATATCGAATGGGTGGAAAATCAACTGGCAGCAGGGACAATGCAAAACGTTCGTCATTTGTGGGTATCAGTACGACCAAATGGCGATCGCCGTCCTTATGATTTAAATCGCTTAGAACTGCGAATTTGCGACTTAGTAACCGATCCGATCGCTTTATTGGCAATTAGCGCCTTGCTAGAAGCGCGTTTATTACAGATAATAGAGAATCCGCATCTCGATCCGCTAACCCAAAGCAACTTCTCCGACGTAGAACTGATAACTTTAACAGCAAGCAACGAAGCAGCAGCAGCGTCTTTTAGCCTTGATGCTCAACTAATACATTGGCAAGATGGCAGAAGCATTCTTGCTAGAGATTGGATTGGCGAATTATATGATGAAGTTTCGGCGATCGCCAAACGTCATGGCTTTGGCTGTTTCCTTTCCCCCTTACACAAAATACTCCGCGAAGGTAATGAGGCACAACAGTGGCTGCAACTCCATTCTGTAGGTTTTGATCCGACTAGCGTCATTACCCAGGCTATTCGTGCCACCTTAGAACGAGAAATTGAACTAGAAAACAAATTGTGTTCCTCCGTGGTGGGTTAACACGGCATCCTTGTGTGAAACTAAATGATAAATTCCTTTGAGCAAAGAAAAGATTTAGTTTCTTTAAATAAAATTTAAGATTTCTTCACAATAGCAAAAAAGACTCTCAGATATTGTTCTGGGAGTATTATTGCTATGTTTAAAATATCTAATCATTAGTATTCGCTGATTCATATTACTAAAACTTATACATCAAGACTATCTATAGGCAAAGATGGCAGTTTTGATACATTGTTTGTTTGTATACATTTATTGGATTGCAAATGCCTCAGGTAGTTTTAGTTAACCCACAAATTCCTCCGAACACAGGTAATATTGCCCGCACTTGTGCAGCTACGGGTACTGAATTACATTTGGTTGGACCTTTGGGCTTTGAAATTAGCGATCGCTACCTAAAAAGAGCAGGTTTAGATTACTGGCCCTATGTAAAGCTGCACTGTCACGAATCTCTAGAAGCGTTTGAAGTTGTACATCAGCAGCGTGGTGGTAGATGCTTGGGTTTTAGCGTGTTGGGTAGTTTTAATTATGCAAACTTTCAGTTTCAAGCTTCGGATTGGCTGCTATTTGGCAGTGAAACTACTGGCTTACCGTCAACAGTTTTGTCTAGTTGCGATGCCACTCTGCATATTCCTATGTCCCATGCGAATGTTCGCAGCTTGAATCTTTCAGTAAGTGTTGCTGTGAGTCTGTTTGAAGCTCGTCGTCAGTTGGGCTACTTACAGTAAGTCCGACTAAAAAATGATGACATACTAGTTAATTTTCAAAGTATATTTACTTATGAAAGCCGAGAAAATCATTTTTCTCCGGAAAAATCCTGGTTTTTCTTAAGGAATAATGTTAACTAGTATACTTTTAAAAAATATCTAAGCAACTTATAGTGAAAAATACTTACGAATACGGGTAGGCTTATATAAGAAATTTGTATATAAAATTTGAGCAACTGCCAGACCGGAATGATAGATTTTCATGAATTTGAAGTTATATCCTTTGGGGAAGAAAAGCAGTATGAGCTTGTCTCTTAAGGCATTTGAGCTATTTTTGATCAAAAAGTGATATTTGAACAGCAAAAAAGTGCGTGCGAGTTTATACGGTTGTCTTTTAGGGAATAATCAACGTAAAGTCTCGTCTTGGGAAGGCGGATTGGGTGCAGAAATCTAGAAGATATCTACAGTAGGGGGCATCGCTTTTATTTGAAGTGTTAGCTCATATCTTGCGAACGAGCGCGATAATGGGGAAATGCAAATTTTTATTTGTCGATTAAGCTCTAATAAAAGCAAGATAGACACTAGACAAAGATATAAAAGAGTATATTCCCAGGTTTGGAGGAGTGAACGGACAAGTAAGCACAGCAACGTGAAAAATTTAAATTTAAATTTTGTGTGTGTGAAATGAACTTGTCTAAATCAGAGAAGCAAGATAATCTTGCGTAAGTATCTCTGGTGAGTGTGATCTCGATCTGTGGTTCAATGTGATCTAGATCATTGACTAGTATCCAAATTAAAGATCGAGGTCAGTTAAGCGCTAGTAGATCATAGGAGGTCGTCTTTGAAACGAGCATTAAAGGAGAAAGTGAAGGCTGTGCTTGAAAATCCCCCCAGTGATGATGCCCCAGTGGAACAGCTAAACGTGGTTAGTCCATACATTAACCGTCGGGTACGGACAAAAGCCGCCATGATTGGTTTGGCAATTTCAATGGGAGCTACCAGCCTGCTGGTGACTCGGCAAGGCGACCAAGCCCAAGCAGCAGCTCCTGTAGGCAATCAAAACACAGCCTCAACGATTCCTGCGGCTCCTGACACCGAGGTGAAATTTGCACCCACACAGAAGGAATATCAAGCCGTTTCCTCTTTAAGCGTGCCGGAAAGTCCTCGTGTAGTACTGCAACCAACAGCAATTTCACAAGTGCCTGGGTACATCAAATTGCAAGTTGCCGCACCTGTGGTAGCCAGAACAACTACCACAATCCAACAGTCGGTCAATTTCCAGCCACAAGTGGCACAATCGGTAAGTATTCCCAAAAGTTATGCGAATCAGCAAATTGACCGCAGTGGAATTGCTGGCGCTCAAAGCATATCGTTGAATGCCCAACCACAAACAGTAGTTTCGGCATCAGGAGCTGCTAACAGCCGTGAAATCAATCTTCAATTGAGAGCACAGCAAGACTTTGCAATCAATAGCTTACAAGAAAAATCGAACCGTTTAAGAAGAAGTCTGGCAAAGTTGCGGTCTGTTGAGACCAAATTATCACAAACAACAAACTCGGTTGCACCAACGATCGCGGCGGAAAAAACACCAGAGTTGGATGCCAATAACACTACATTACAGCAATCAAAAAATACCACCAATGCCAGCCAAGCAAGCCTCATATCGAGGTTAAAGCAGGCAAACGTAGGAAATGCGGCATCTTTGCTAGTACCAACGCCGACAAGTGCGACAAACGCACGTGT
The DNA here is from genome assembly GCA_949127805.1 of Nostocales cyanobacterium PMM_0081. Taxonomy (GTDB): domain Bacteria; phylum Cyanobacteriota; class Cyanobacteriia; order Cyanobacteriales; family Nostocaceae; genus Hassallia. The sequence continues at coordinate 9,859 of CASBQC010000458.1, read as the reverse complement.
AGCGCCATCTGGACTTACAGCTTACGAAGTTAAGCCTGGAGATACATTAGCAGCCATAGCAAGCGATCGCAATACTTCAGTCTCAGAAATAATCAAAACAAATAATCTCAACAATCCCAACGAACTGCGAATCAATCAAAAACTCACAGTTCCGGCTGTTGAAAATCGCACTAATGCCACAGTGCCAACTGTCGCCGCAGTCACTCCTGTGCAGTCGAGCAGTGCTCCTGCATTGATTGTTACCCCTAAACTCACACCTAGTGCTGGTTTAACCCCAACAACGCCTTCACAGCCATCATTCACACCTAACAACGGCAGTGTTACCATCCCCACCGCAGTAATTTCTGACAACCAGATTCAAGCAAATACTGCAATTATTAAGCCGACAACAGACCTCACCACTGCCCCCGCTTATGGCATCGGTGGTGACAGCCCAATCCCACAAGGCTTGATGAATCAAATGCAACTGGCGAAAAACCCGCCAGAAGTAACACGAGCAAAAAGTAATAATCCACGCCTGCGTAGCTTGCAAGACGAAATTCAGAGACTACGGGCAAAATACCGCGCTCAACAATCTGGTAACGTAATCGTACCTACAGAATCTCCAAGCAACGAAGCTGCGGTGCAGATTCCTGTTTCTCGACCAGATAATTTTGCGGTGTCGAATCCCGTTGGGAGAGTGAATAATGTTGCGGTGCCCATCTCTGTTCCTAGACCGATGGCACCTAACTATAGTGCTCAACCTCAGCCTCAATTCCGTGGGACTCAACCCACCAACGACGCAGTTAATCCAGACTTCAACTTTTTTAATCAAACATCACGTCAGTCCAATCCTAGCGACAACAGACCAAGTGTGAGAATTGCCACACCTCCTGTTGGTGTTGATGCTTCTACATCCCTTGGGGCAATGCGGGGAAGAACAGTTTCTCCAGATTTACCGCCTTTAACGGCAGCAGTGGATAGATACCTACCCAGATCCATTGACGAGAACACACCCGCTCCGTCTACAATGACCACTGCTTATATTTGGCCCGCCAAGGGTGTCCTCACCTCTGGCTTTGGGATGCGCTGGGGACGTCCGCACAAAGGTATTGACGTTGCTAACGGTACAGGCACACCAATATACGCATCGGCTGACGGTGTGATAGAAAAAGCTGGCTGGAATAGCGGTGGCTACGGCAATGTGGTGGATATCCGCCATAACGATGGCAGCATGACTCGCTACGGTCATAACAGCAAGATTTTGGTACAGGCAGGTCAACCAGTCCACCAAGGCGACACAATTGCTTTAATGGGCAGCACAGGCTTTAGTACTGGTCCGCACAGCCACTTTGAAATTCATCCATCAGGAAAAGATGCTGTTAACCCAATAGCGTTCCTACCCCCTCGCGTGTAGTTCCTGGCTGTCTTTTTGGAAAAGATACGGTAAACTCCCTATGAATGCTTTTCATCACCGCTACTGGGGAGTAATGAGCCGGGAGTGGTGAAGATTTTATTTCCTACTCCCTCATTTCTATTACCTAAAATTCTTTTTTGCCTTGATGAGCGCGAAAAATAATTGAGTTAAAAGCTAGCCATGACAAAATTTTTCTGCTATATTTAGGAAGGCATTGAAAAAGTTTGGCTCAGTAGCTCAGTTGGTTAGAGCGTGGGACTCATAAGCCCGAGGTCGTGTGTTCAAATCACACCTGAGTCATTTCCAAAATATGATCATTCAGTAGAGACGTTCCGCCGGAACGTCTCTACTGTTTTTGCTAATCTTTGGCTAGGATGATAAAACTACTTTTGCGATTGTTTTAGTTTCGGGGGGTGGTAATTTGAGGCGATCGCCTAAAATTATCACTTCTGGCTCTATCCAAATGAATACCCTCATAACCAATCAGACAGCAGTACGACTGTTCTACTAACAGAGGAGTAAAGGTAGTATTATTAAGGACTATTACGCGCTGCCTCTATTTATTCAGCCTGCCGATATGTCAGATCAAAAGCTTGCTGCATCATCACTAAATGGTCATCTTCCTCACCCCAACCCCAACAGCCAGAATACCATTCGGATTCGGGGTGCGAGGCAGCATAATCTGAAAAATATTGATTTAGAATTGCCACGCGATCGCCTGATTGTTTTTACCGGCGTTTCTGGTTCTGGCAAATCTTCCTTGGCATTTGATACCATTTTCGCCGAAGGACAGCGTCGCTACGTCGAATCTCTCAGCGCCTACGCACGGCAATTTTTGGGACAATTAGATAAACCTGATGTCGAAGCGATTGAAGGTTTGAGTCCAGCGATTTCCATCGACCAAAAATCAACTTCTCATAACCCGCGCTCCACGGTTGGGACTGTAACAGAAATTTACGATTACTTGCGTTTGTTGTTTGGACGTGCTGGTGAACCACATTGTCCGATATGCGATCGCTGTATCGCACCCCAAACTATCGACGAGATGGTTGATCGGATTATGGATCTTAGCGATCGTACACGCTTCCAAATCTTGGCGCCAGTCGTCCGAGGCAAAAAAGGCACCCATAAAAAGCTTTTATCAAGTCTTGCCTCCCAAGGTTTTGTCCGCATCCGCGTTGATGGTGAAGTGCGAGAACTATCTGACTCCATAGACTTAGATAAGAATTTGACCCACACCATTGAAGTTGTAATTGACCGTCTTGTGAAAAAAGACGGTATACAAGAACGTTTGGTAGATTCACTTTCTACGTGCTTAAAACAATCAAATGGTATTGCTACCATACTCATTACACCATCTTCTGACAACGAACAGACAAGCGAACAAGAACTAGTATTTTCGGAAAATTTTGCTTGTCCGGAACATGGGGCAGTAATGGAAGAATTATCGCCGCGATTGTTCTCGTTTAACTCACCTTATGGTGCTTGTCCTCACTGTCATGGATTAGGGAGTTTAAGAAGATTTTCGCCAGATTTGGTAGTACCCGATCCAGAAGCACCTGTATATGCAGCGATCGCACCTTGGTCAGAGAAGGATAATTCTTATTATTTGGAGTTATTATACAAAGTTGGGCAAGCTTATGATTTTGAACTTCAAAATAACTGGTATAAACTGACAGATGAACAGCGTCAAGTTATTTTGTATGGAGAAGATGGAACCGCAGAAGCACAAAATAAGCACAGTTATAAAGGGGCAATTCCGATTTTACAGCGACAGTATGAAGGTGGTTCTGAATTAATTAAGCAGAAATTAGAGCAATATTTAGTAGATCAACCATGCGAAGTTTGTCACGGTAAAAGGTTAAAACCCGAAGCTTTAGCGGTGCAGTTGGGACAGTATCGGATGACAGATTTAAGTGGTGTATCGATTCGCGATTGTCGTCAAAGAATTGATGAATTGAAATTGAGCGATCGGCAAGTGCAAATTGCTGATTTAGTCCTGCGGGAAATTAAATCAAGATTGCAATTTTTACTCGATGTCGGATTAGACTATCTCACCCTTGACCGTCCAGCAATGACACTTTCGGGTGGAGAAGCGCAACGAATTCGTTTAGCAACTCAAATTGGTTCTGGTTTAACAGGAGTTCTCTACGTTTTAGATGAACCAAGTATCGGTTTGCATCAAAGAGATAACGCACGCTTGCTGCGAACTTTAACTAAATTACGCGATTTGGGTAATACCTTAATTGTAGTTGAGCATGATGAAGAAACAATTCGTGCAGCTAACCACATTGTTGATATTGGTCCGGGTGCCGGTATTCACGGCGGATATATAATTGCTCAAGGTGATTTACAAGCGTTATTAACAGCCGAAAAATCCTTAACGGGTGCGTATTTATCGGGACGACGAGTAATTCAAACTCCAGCAGAAAGACGCGAAGGAAATGGACGAAGTTTGATAATTGAAAATGCCCATCGCAACAACTTAAAAAATATCGATGTAGAAATTCCTCTAGGTAAACTTGTTGCTGTTACTGGTGTTTCTGGTTCGGGAAAATCTACTTTAATTAATGAATTACTTTATCCAGCATTACAGCATCAACTTACAAAGAAAGTTCCTTTACCCAAACACTTACAAGGGATTAAGGGATTAAATGCTGTTGATAAAGCAATTGTAATTGACCAATCACCAATTGGACGCACACCGCGTTCTAACCCTGCAACTTACACAGGGATTTTTGATGTTATTCGCGAAGTATTTTCGCAAACAGTAGAAGCGAAAGCCAGAGGTTACAAACCCGGACAATTTTCTTTCAACGTTAAAGGTGGACGTTGTGAAGCTTGTAGCGGACAGGGTGTAAATGTCATTGAAATGAACTTTTTGCCTGACGTTTACGTGCAATGCGAAGTTTGCAAAGGTGCAAGATACAATCGGGAAACTTTGCAAGTGAAATACAAAGACAAGTCTATTTCTGATGTTCTCAATATGACAGTTGAGGAAAGTTTAGACTTTTTCCAAAATATTCCCAAAGCTTTTACACGGTTGCAAACTTTGGTTGATGTGGGACTGGGTTACATTCAATTGGGACAACCCGCAACAACTTTATCTGGTGGTGAAGCGCAGCGGGTGAAATTAGCCACTGAATTATCACGTCGTGCTACAGGAAAGACGCTTTATTTAATTGATGAACCGACTACAGGTTTATCTTTTTACGATGTCCACAAATTGTTAGATGTGTTGCAACGTTTGGTAGATAAAGGAAATTCAATTTTAGTGATTGAACACAATTTAGATGTGATTCGTTGTTCTGACTGGTTGATAGATTTGGGTCCCGAAGGTGGTGATAAAGGTGGAGAAATTATTGCAGTGGGGACACCAGAAGAAGTAGCGAAGAATCCCAGGTCTTATACGGGGCAATATTTGCAGCAAGTTTTGCAGCAGTATCCAGCAAGTAAGGTAGGCTAGTGAAATGTAACGCACCTGACATGTAATTTTATGGGTGACTTGGGAATATTTAATTCTTGAATGTTGTATTGCAATATGGGTGAGTCAACTGTGGATTATCTAAAGTACCTAAGCCACCATCTGCTTTTCTTTTTAGGACTTACGCAGAATGATGAAGAAACGAACCGCAGAGGCACAGAGAAAGCAGAGAAATAAAGGTTTGGGAGAGTTTTTGCGTAAGCCCTACTTTTTTTAAAGCGATCGCCACTGTAACGTCAACCTACAACTTTTAATCTCAAATAAACAACTTTGCATCAACGTGAAAAAAGCTTCCCAAGGCTTCAGCTTGTTTTTGAGTACTTTTTAACTCACCATTAATGATTTTATCAACAATCTGACTCGAACCAAAAATTTGTACTAAATCAGTTTTTGACAAACTTCGAGCCTCCATCAAATGCAATAATCTTGAATATGGTGTTGAGACATTAAGTTGATAATGCTTCTCTTCAAAATCTTCAATCAGCTTGACAAATAGTTCTAACAGAGTATCTTCTTCAGGAGTAAGATAAGAACGAGAAAGTAGTTCTTCAACAATTTCTAAGAATTTCTCGTTTTCCTTTTCAGTTTTGATAATCCGAGGTTGATATTTAGATAGTAATTGAGTGTAAATTTCTGGGTTAATAGCAAGGGTCATTTCGTCCTCAAGCTTTTGCCAATAGGCTATCATATCTTGAGCGAAGTCAGGAGCGATCGCATTAACTTGGCAACAATAATTAAAACTTGAGCAGCGATTTTTATATAACAAATTCTAAATAAATAATTAAGAAAATCTAGTTTTATTAAGATTTTCTGACAATCACTTATATAAACAAACGACAAATACATCAAATACATCTATATCTTTTGAGACAAGAGTTGCATTTGTCGCTATACAATAAATAGTATTATTTTTTACTAATGTTTGAAGCGTCAATAGAAGCACTGATGGAAATTTATACTTATACGAATCAAGCTGCTGTGCTTTCACAGTTTCTTTGTAAACGTTTGCAAGTTGACTTACTATAGCTAGAGACTATCTTCAAGGTGCAAAAATCATTCTATGCCATGCGTGCTAGAGCCAAGTCACGAATTAGCGGAACTCTAGAACTAATGTAAGCACTTATGGCGTTGGTTTCTTCATTCGTGAGAAACTTCTTGTTTTCCAACTGCCTTAGTAACTGCTGAGTTAGTTCCGCATCATTGAATCCCAAAAGAATATTGGTCTGAGTTTCCTCAATCACAAGCCAAATCTGACGTAATATCGAAGAGTTCATCGGATATATCCCTACTGCTACAGCTTGTTCTCTGGTTACTAGCATAACACTGCTTACCAGAATCTAAAGATAATCTTAAGATATATATTTTGCCGAAAACCTGAAAGTACGCAAAAGTTAACTAAAAAGTTAACTAATTAGATGAAAATAATTCGGTTTACCGCTTTCTCCTTTGGGGATAAATTGGCTCAATATCTCACTTGGCTTGCGATCCCAGGTGTCGATATGCTCATATATGAGATTAACTGAGTAGAGACGCGAGGAACATCGCGTCTGTACAAAAGTTAAGAGTATACGCGCTTTCCAAGGAACACGCAAAATACCGCGAACCGTCCACTTCGCTAAAATAGTATCTACGTCGGCTTGATACACCTCATGCAGGTCAAAATAAATCTGCGTAAAAAATAATTGAGCGTGAAATCGCAAAGTCCAAAAGATAATCCGATAGTTTATTTTGCCTTTAAATTTATTTACCGGGTCGCGAAAATAGATATCCGGGCTATAGATATCATAGGAAATATCCTGGTGAAAAAGTGTTGGCAAATCGTGTTTGATAATTATGATTATTTCAAGCACCTGAGATTGATTTTTCATGCGATCGCCCTTGGCGGCTCCCGAAGGGAGCATCGCCCATCTTATTTTCTCACATAACCAACAAAAAAGATGAAACTTAACACTGTAAATCTAATGATAAAATAGTTCCTCATAAAAACCATTGATACATATAACTTTAGTAACATTTCTATAATTACCGATTTGTGATAAATTCACAGCAGATTCGAGATTTAATTATGACTTCCCTATCTATTCGGCGTATTGTTTTGTCTTTCTTGCTGCCAGCAACTTTAGCCACTGGAATTTCACTTTCTCTAATCATAAAGAGTGTTACCGCTCAACAGCTAGACACACAGGCATCAGCGACGACACCTATGAAGCAATCAACTGCACCAGTTGCGGATGTGTATATTTGGCAAGGTAATGTCAAGTTCGATTTTAAAGCAGCGAAGATTAATGCCACAGCAGATAAAGCTGAAGTATTCCCTAAAGAACGTAAAGTTGTTTTGACTGGGAATGTAAGAATCCTTAAAAACGGAAAAATTCAGGAAACTGATACAGTAACGTATTCGTTTAAATACGAAGACAAATTTAACTTGACTGCTGATAAAGTGATGGCATCAAACTTCAAGCAATAATCACACCTTAAGTAGTTAGCGGCTCTCGCGCTATAGATTATTATTGTTACGAGGGCTAGAGTCGCTAACTACGAAATATTTTTCCAAAACTTAAGCAAACCCAGCCAATTTGAAGATGGCTTGGGGTTGCTAACACCAACGTTACTCAAATCCGACAAAGAGGGAAATAAGGCATTTTGAGTATAAGCATTATTTTGCAATACCTTAGCGAGGGCATTGTTATTGTCTCGCAAACCTTCGTAAAAAAAGAATACCTCTCCAGAAATACCGCGATCGCGGTTGTACTCAATTGCCTGGATCAGATATTCTGGACTTATCAAGTAATTTCCCAGCTTAATCAGAATCCCCGGTGCTAACTTTGGCAGCGTCGATTTAAACTGCTTTTTTACCAACTGATCGATAATAGATTTGTAACTTGCGAAATCACGACGATAAACCTGCGGGTGGATTGTATCTACTATTTTCTCCTCCAACCATTTGGGAGAGTCTTGCAGATATTCCTTTAATGCCCAATCATGAATATTTGGAGCCATTGACACTAAAAGGTTCGGATTTACCGCTTTGACTTCTTGATAAAGACGTGCTAAAAAGTCGGTGAGAATATTTGCTCGCCATTGCAACCATTGCTTATCCTGAGGGTTTTGTGGCGGATTTTTCCGAAATTGCCGATGATAGCGTTGCACAGTTAATTGGTCGTAACCTCCTTCAGAAGGCAAAGCTGGCAGGCGATCGTCTCCTTGAATACCATCAACATCATAATTCTTCACAACTTCCAAAACCAAGTTCAACATAAAATTTTGCACTTGGGGGTCAAGGGAATTCAGCCACTCAAAGCCGTTTTTATTGACTAAATTGCCATCGCGATCGCGTGCAGCCCATTCAGGTTTTTTGGCTAACAGCATCCCCCCATTCAAATTGTAGGAACTCGCAAAGCCGTATTCAAACCAAGGAATGACTTTTAGCCCCACCCGACGTGCTTCTGCAATCACTTCTGCTAAAGGGTCGCGATCGACAAAAAGCGGGTCAATTTCCACACCAAAAGTTTGCTGCATCACTTTACTAGGATACAGCGTCAGCGCCTTAGTCCAAACCACCGGAAATACTACATTAAATCCCGTCTGGGCGAGGAAATCCATCGCTTCGGCAATGCGTTCCCTTGACTTGAAAACCTCACTACCAGTAGTAGTAAGCCAGACGCCACGCGTTTCAATTATTGTCATTTCTCAAACACCAAAATTCTCACCACCGCACTTTTTATACTATTTCACTTCCGGCTAACAATATTTCAATTTTTTAATTTTTTGTAGTAACGGCTTTAGCCGTTACAATCCTTAATAACGAGCGGTAAACCGCTCACTACGAAGGAGGAGAGCATTTTACGTTTAATTTCGCACCCTTACTTAGAAGAGAATTATGTTTATGTTTTTACCAAGTTCTACCGATGAGTTGCATCTATCTTTGGGTGAATTTTGTCATGCTAATACTAAAATATTGCTTGAATAATACTGTCTTTAAATAGAGGTGATAACAGACAATACAAAACTATCATTCAAACATCTGTACTTTCCCAGCCACTCTTTTATTTAGCCTCAATTAATTATGTCTGTAATCAAAGATTCTTGGCAGCACGAATATATCACGACTAACGGAATTAAACTGCACTACGTCACTCAGGGGGAAGGTCCCTTGATGTTAATGTTGCATGGATTTCCGGAATTTTGGTACTCTTGGCGGCATCAAATACCCGAATTTGCTGCATATTATAAAGTCGTTGCTCTTGATTTGCGTGGTTACAATGATAGCGACAAACCAAAAGAGCAATCAGCTTATGTGATGGATGAATTTGTCAAAGATGTCAAGGGAGTGATTCAAGGATTGGGATATGAAAAGTGTGTTTTAGTCGGACATGATTGGGGAGGTGCGATCGCCTGGAATTTCGCTTACGAATATTCCGCAATGGTTGAGCGATTAATAATACTCAATTTGCCTCATCCTGCCAAATTTGCCCAAGGTTTACGCACTCCTCAACAGTTGCTACGTAGTTATTATATCTTCTTTTTCCAGCTGCCTTTCATACCGGAATTATTAATTCAAAGCGGAGATTATCAACCGATTGAAATGGCTTTTAAAGGTATGGCAGTTGACAAAACTGCTTTCACCAAAGCAGATATGGATGCTTATAAAGATGCCGCAGCTAAACGCGGTGCTTTAACAGCAATGTTGAACTATTATCGCAACGTTTTTCAGCAAAGATTAACAGAACCAAATTGGGGCATTTTAGAAGTGCCAACTTTAATGATTTGGGGAGAAAAAGACACCGCGTTGGGTAAGGAATTAACTTATGGAACAGAAGCTTATGTGAGAGACTTCCAAATCAAATATATTCCTGATTGTAGTCATTGGGTGCAGCAAGAGCAGCCTGAGTTAGTTAACCAGTATATGCGAGAATTTTTATATTAGACATCGACCGCTATGCTTATTATGCGTTGCCTCAAACCCTTCCTTGTAGAGA
>CASBQC010000457.1 GCA_949127805.1 Nostocales cyanobacterium PMM_0081 | reverse complement strand
GGGAGAAAGAATTATCTTTTTTATCTCCAAGGTGTCTCCCCCTCTCCCTCATTTCCCGATTAATTTCCATCAGAAGAAGATCCGCTGGGTCTGAGTCTATCCCGCCAAGACTGAGTTGGTGGGGAATCTGAGGAACTGGGTTTGCTGTTTGACTCTGGTGCAGAGGTGCGAGTTCTTTTCGGTGACGAAGAGGAAGAAGAGGAATCTGATTCTACTCGTCTAGATCGTCGTGAAGAAGACCCAGAGGAAGAATTGCTAGAATTTGATTCTTGACTTCTGTCGCGACGTCGTGAAGAAGATCCAGAAGATGAATCGCTAGAATTTGATTCTTGACTTCTCTGACGACGCCTTCTCGATGAACTCGATGAAGATGTATTATCATCTTGTTGCTGGTAGCGTCTTTGGCTGCGTCTTGGGGTGTCGTCTTGTTGTTGCTGCTGATTGTCTTGAGAATCGCTTCTTCTGTATCTGCGTTTTCTGGATGAGCGATCGCTATTATCAGAATTATCAGAGCTTACTCGTTGACTTTGCCTTCTATTATTGTCAGAATCATCCGAGTTATCCTCAGAGTTGCGAATAGAGCGATTAACAATTCGGTTGGGCTTGACGCGCTGGGCTTTGATGGTGCCTTTACGACCATCTAACTTCGGTCGAGAGGGAAACTTTTCTACCGGCATTCCTTTTACGGCTACTTCCATAAATTCATGCCAAGTGGAAGCAGCACTACTACTGCTACCCCAAGTCGGTTTGTTATCGTCGTTACCTAGCCAAACTCCTGTTACCAGTTGGGGAATATAACCAATAAACCACAAATCGCGGGCTTCATCAGAAGTACCTGTTTTTCCAGCTACGGGTCGATCTAATTGGGCAGCGCGACCGGTACCATCTTCTACCACATTCCGCAGCATCCAGGTCATAATAGCAGCACTGTCAGGGTCGAGAGCCTGCACCGGCTGGTAACTAGCTTTCCATATTTCCTTGCCTTGACGGTTGAGGATGCGACTAATACCGTGAACTTCTGTATGTAACCCTTCATTGGCAAAAGTGCCGTAAGCGCTGGTTAACTCCAACAAATTCACTTCATTAGAACCAAGAGCCAAAGAATAAGTTGGTTTAAGTGGAGATTTAATCCCCATATCATGAGCTAGTTTAATTGTTGGCTCAAATCCGACATCAATCAACACCTTCACTGCAATGATATTAATTGACTTGGTGAGGGCTTCAATCAAGTTCATCGAGCCGTGGAAATTTTCACTATAGTTTTTCGGCTCATAGCCATCGACGACAAAGGGTACATCCTCGTAAGTATCGTAGGGATTTTTGCCGCTTGCGATCGCCGTCGCGTAAACAAATCCCTTAAATGTTGAACCAGGTTGACGCTGTGCCTGGGTAACGCGGTTAAATTGGTACTTCCCAAAATCTTTTCCCCCCACCATTGCCTTAACTTCACCGGTCCGGGGGTCAACAGCAACCATTGCTGCTTGCTTAAAGTTCTCCCACCGTCCTTCATTTCGCAGTATTTTGGCTACTGCTTCTTCTGCGGTTTTCTGCCAAGTTGGGTTAATTGTAGTTTCTACCACTAAACCGCCACCCGCCAGCACATCGGGGGGAACATACTTGGGCAATTCTTTCTGAATGTAGGTGGTAAAGTAGGGTGCTTCTACTTGCAATCGCTTCGGCAAACTGCTTTTCAGGTTTATTGGTTCACTACTGGCTGCTTGCCTTTCGGCGGCTGTAATAAAACCATCTTCTTGCATTCGCTGCAACACCAGATTTCGCCGCTGTTTGGCGGCTTCAGGATTGCGATCTGGGGAGTAAACACTTGGTGCTGGGGCTAATCCGGCAATGGTCGCCATTTCTGGCAGCGTCAGTTCATCTACTGTCTTGCTGTAGTATACCCAAGCTGCATCCCCAACTCCGTAAGCTCCCGAACCCAAATAAACCAGATTTAAATAACGTTCGAGAATTTGGTCTTTGGATAATTCTCGCTCCATTTTTTGTGCGAGTCGGACTTCTTTGAGCTTACGCAAAACGGTCTTTTCTTGTTTGAGAAAGAGAATTCGCGCTAGCTGTTGGGTGATGGTGCTACCACCTTCTATCACGTTTTGCGATCGCAAGTTATTCAAAACTGCTCTGCCAATTCCCTGAACATCTACTCCATGATGTTGCTTAAATCTTCTATCCTCTGAGGCAATGAAAGCTTTTTTCAGGTTATCGGGAATTTCATTTAATTGCAGCTGTTCTCTGGTCGCTTCTCCTTGCTGTTGCAAAATACTACCATCACTAGCTTTGATGGTCAGTGTTTGCTCGCGGACAACGACGTTCAGTTCAGATTTATCCGGCAAAGTGCGATCTATTGACCACACAGTATGAGTGATACCTACGATTCCACCACTCACACCCAAACCTAACCAAAACGCATAACGACGATAAAACGGTTTATTGCCACCGGGAAGTTTAGCAATGATTCCAGATGATACACTTTTCACCTGGCTCAGTAAGCGCTTTACCTTCCCCAACTTGCTTGGTGTTTCATTTGTAGACTCCTCCCTGGCGTTTTGATTACCTGGAGGTATCAAATCGTCAGAGGATTCTTCCGTATTATTGCCGTGAGGCAATCCCGGTTTCTCTGTGTCTGTGTTACTCAATTTAGTTGATCGTTCCTTGAACCAGGATGTAAACTTCGCCACGTCATTTCCTCGCCCAAAGTAGTTACAAATTAACCACGATGAAAAAAATGGGATTAGCGCACCACGTTTGTGTTAGTATAATATCTCATAAATAATTAACTCAATTCATTACGAAATAATCTTTTTTGATAGTTGGTGTCCTTATTGTGCCCGCTAGCACCGCACACACCAGGTTTCAGGATTATTCGTGGTGAAATAAGATTGATGAACATAAGTGCGATCGCTCTCGGTAGTAATTTGGGCGATAGAAGTTTAATTTTAGCAGCAGCTGTCGAAACTTTAGCGCAAACACCAGGTATTATCCTAGAAGTTACATCAAGTTGGTATCAAACCAAAGCTGTCGGACCACCACAACCAGATTACTTGAATGCAGCGGCAATTCTGCAAGTAGAAATGACACCGCAAATGTTGTTAGCAACTTTGTTAGCCATTGAAAGCAAATTTGGACGTATTCGGACTGAACATTGGGGAGCGCGATCGCTTGACTTGGATTTGTTATTATATGATGACTTAATTTTGGATACACCAGCCCTGCAAATTCCCCATCCGAGAATGTGCGATCGCGCTTTCGTACTAGTACCTTTAGCTGAAATTGCCCCAAATTTAATTGAACCAGTTTCTCAATGTGAAATTCAAGAACTGCTTAAAAAGGTAGACTGTTCTGATGTACATTTATGGATGGGCAATTAAAATTACCATCGATAAACGCAGAAAAAGCCTGATTTGACAATTCATCTCAAGAATTATCTGTGTATTATTAGACAACAAAACTTTACTATGCCATTAGGTAGAGAATTACCACAGCTGCTGAAACAACGCTTGTTTTTCAAAGGACGCAAGTTCAATTTTGAAGTCAATCGCTTGCGTTTACCCAACCAAGCGGAAGGAGAATGGGAGTGTATTCGTCACCCTGGTGGCGCTTTAGCCGTACCTGTAACCCCGGAGGGTAAACTTATACTTGTGCGTCAATATCGCTTTGCAGTTCAAGGACGCGTGTTAGAATTTCCGGCAGGTACAGTGGAACCGAATGAAGAACCTCAAGAAACAATTGCGCGAGAAATTGAAGAAGAAACTGGCTATCGCGCTAATAAATGGGAAAAACTAGGAGAATTTTTTATCGCTCCCGGTTATTCTGATGAAATTATCTATGCTTTTCTCGCACGAGATTTAGAAAAGTTAGAGACACCACAAAAACAAGATGAAGACGAAGATATCGAAACTGTCTTTTTCACCCCCGAAGAACTAGAGAAAGCTATTCTCGATGGTGAACCAGTAGATGCTAAATCGATTTCTAGCTTTATGCTAGCACGTCGATTTTTAGTTTAGATTCGTAGTGAGCGCTGTACTCGCTCAATATAAGCGGTAAACCGCTCACTACGAAATTAACTTTAACTAGCCACAGCAGCGGTGTAAACGCTAACTTGTTTGCGGGTTTTGCCCTTTCTCTCAAACGTTACCACACCATCAATTAAGGCAAACAAAGTGTCATCGCTACCGATACCAACGTTGTTACCTGGGTGAAATTTTCTGCCGCGTTGACGTACTATAATGTAACCTGCCCGGACAGTTTCACTACCGAAGCACTTCACACCCAAACGTTGAGCATTAGAGTCACGTCCGTTACGTGTACTACCTGTTCCTTTCTTATGAGCCATAATTTCCTCTTTTGTAGTGGGTAGTGGGTAGTTGATAGTGGTTAAGGGTTATGAGTCTTTTTTTTGACAACGAACCACTAACCACCACCAACCATTATTCAACAACAGTTGCTTCAACAGGTGTTGCTTCTGCTTCTTCTTCAGTTTCAGCAGTTGTACCAGCTGGTGCAGTAAATATCGTACCGTTCAAGTTGATAGAATCAATCATCAGCCTAGTGACTTCTTGCCGATGTCCACGCTTTTTGCGGGTTTTCTTTTTCGGCTTCATCTTGTAGACTAGAACTTTGCGATCGCGAAAATGTCGCATCACTGTTCCTTCTACACTCGCACCGGTCACTAACGGCTGCCCAATAGTAACTTCACCATCGTGCTGCACTAACAACACTGCATCTATAGTAACTTTCTCTTCTGCTTCGATATGAAGTAGTTCAATATCGTAAAAGCGACCTGGTTCAACTCTTAGTTGCTTGCCGCCGGTTTCAATGATTGCGTAAGTCATGAAATAATTGTCCTTGAAGATGCCGTACAGGTAGCTGGCTTTTTTCTCTTGGGGAGTAGCGATCGCGATCGCTTTCGCCAGCTTTTGCTGTGTATCTACCTGATCCGAGCAGGAATTAGACAGCCAATTTATCATTATATCTATACACTATAATTAAGTCAAGAAAAATTTTAACCAAGCAAATCTCTATTAATTTAACTTGATTGGCGAAATCTTCTTTCTTGAGTGTGTAGCTATTAAAGACACAGAACAACACCGTAAATTCTGAGCAGCATTATCCGTTGCTCAGTTTTTTTATCCTACTGTGAAAACCCATGAGTTAGGATGGCAATATTTTATTTAAGTCGTTATGAAAAGAATCGAAGTTGAACAAAGAGCGATTTTTGTAGGTTTGGCAGGTAGCCACGGCTATGGTTTAAATCGTCCGAGTTCAGATTATGATTATCGTGGGGTATTTATTGCACCCAAAAGATATTATTTCGGATTTGACCACATTGAACAAAAAGATGCTGGTTGGGATGAACCAGGAATCTTTCCCTTTTTGGATGGAAACAAAGACACCGTTATCTACGAATTAAGAAAAATCATTCAGTTACTATCGGGAGCTAATCCCAACGTTTTAGAATTGCTGTGGTTGAATGAATATCCTGTCTTAACGAAGGTAGGACAGCATTTAATTCACCATAAACAGCTATTTTTGAGCAAAAAGGTCAAGCATACTTATTCTGGTTACGCTTTTGCTCAAATCAAAAAAATGGAAAGTCATCGCAAGTGGTTGTTACATCCACCGCAAAGTAAACCACTACCATCTGATTTTGGCATAGAAGAAGCAACTCTGGGCAAAGATGAGTTAAACGCCTTTCTGGAATATCTTTATCTGTTAATTAGAGGAAGAATCGAGTTTTTGTCAGAAGCGGAACAATTATATCAGTTGTTGACGGCTGATATCGACTTTAAAGGAGTCCTGAAACAATATACTTTACCTGATGAGATTTTATATTATACACAAAACTTAACAAATAGCCACAAAGATTTTATTCGTCTGCTTCAAAAAAATCAAAGTTATCAAGTAGCTTTGCGAGAATGGAAAGCTTACTTATCTTGGCAGGAAAATAGAAATCCTGCTAGGGCTGAAATGGAAAGAAAGTCAGGTTTTGACCTCAAACATGGGATGCACTGCATTCGATTGCTACGTAGTGGAGTAGAGATATTACGTACAGGAGAAGTTATTGTAGATAGACGAATTGTTGGTGATGCTCAAGATTTAAGAGCAATTCTCAACGGGGAGTATTCTTATGAGCAGGTAATGAAAATGGCAGAGGATTTAGTAGCTCAAATGGAAAGTGTTTATCAAGAATCAACTTTGCCACAGAAACCTGACTTAGAGCAAATTAACGAATTGTGTATGGAATTAGTGGAAATGCAGGGGTGGTAAGTTAAGAGTTAAGAGTTAAGAATCAACAGTCAATGGTCAATGGTCAATGGTCAATGGTCAATAGTCAACAGTCAACAGTCAACAGTCAACAGTCAATGGTCAATGTTTTGACTTTGGACTCTTGGCTCTTGACTTTTGACTAATTTTAAAGTGTTTTGATAATATCAGCAAAGCCATATATGCTAATGATGAGCAAAAGCAGTGCTGTAATTTGAGTGATTCGGGTTTGGGGTGAGGGAGCGATCGCTTCTCGTACTAAGATGGAAATAGATGCTCCAACTACTAAGCTCAACCCCAATACCAAAAAAGGTTTGTCCGGTACAACAGTCGCAATTGCTAGCATAGCGATCGCTAGCATCAACATCAATAACTCTACAAACCGAGGTGGATTGTATTGGCTAGATATCACAACAGTCTGAAACCAAAAATGCCAAAATCTCATCACTGGGGATTGGGGACTGGGGACAAATAATATCATAGAGACGTTCCGACGGAACGTCTCTACCGAAATACAGAGGTTTGGTGTGGAACGTCTGTACATAAATATAGACGTTCCACCGGAACGTCTCTACCTAACTCCTGATTTTTGAACTGTACCGTTTGCTTGTGTGGTATCTTCGGCTACCTCTACGCCAAAGACGCGACAAAAGGTTTTTTCGACTTTGTAGCCAGAATCAATGGATTCTAAGGGGTCTTTCCGCAATCGGTGACGCAGACATAAAGTAATTACGCGATGGATATCATCAATTGTTACTTCGGTGCGTCCTTCAAATGCAGCGATCGCTTTAGCGGCACGATTAGATACAATGTCACCACGCAAGCCATCTACATCAAGTTGCGAACAAACTTCCGAAATCTTCACCCGCAAGTCATAATCAATTTTAACCGAAGGCAAAAGCTTCTGAGCATTGACAATTTTCTCTTGTAGTGCTTCTTGACTAGCTTGGTTTTTATCAACAAATTCCAGTGGATTTTGGTCAAATTCCGCTCTTTGTTCCACGATTTCCACTCGCAAAGCTGGTTCTTTTACGGTGCGAATTTCAGCGTGCATTCCAAAACGGTCAAGCAATTGAGGACGTAATTCACCTTCTTCAGGGTTTCCCGAACCTACTAGCACAAAACGTGCCGGATGTCTAATAGAAATACCTTCACGTTCTACAGTGTTCCACCCGCTAGCGGCAGAATCTAGTAACACGTCTACCAAGTGGTCATCGAGCAAATTGACTTCATCCACATAAAGGATACCCCGGTTAGCTTTTGCTAAAAGTCCCGGTTCAAAGGCTTTTACACCTTCAGATAAAGCCTTTTCAATATCGATAGTACCGCAAACCCTGTCTTCTGTAGCTCCTAGTGGCAAGTCTACCATGATGACTTTTTTTTGAACTACGGGAATTTCGGCTCCTTGTTCAACAGCGGTGCGAACTTCATCGCTCATCGTATCAGGGTCGCTGGGGTCACTGTTGAAGGGGTCATTGGCAACCACGGGAATTTCTGGCAATAAATCAGCCAGCGCTCGAATGGTTGTGGATTTGCCGGTGCCGCGATCGCCCATAATCATTACACCACCAATTTTCGGGTCAATCACATTTAACAGCAGTGCCAATTTCATTTCTTCCTGACCGACAATTGCCGTAAATGGAAACACTACCCGACGCGTATTAGCCGTGGTTTGAGTTGTAGGACTCACGCTTATTACCTTATCAATATTTTTCTTATTACAGTTTTTTATTGTGCCACAGTTACGGAGTCTGGTGAAAGGTAAAATAAGATGTACATTCACAAATTAATTGATCACAGCACACCCACAATCAATCTCGTCAGATAATTTGCCAATCAACAATCATGGCTACAGCAGTCAAAGGCATCACCTTAGAAGAATTCCTGCAACTAAGAGAAACCGAACCCGCTTCTGAGTACATTGACGGTCAAATTTATCAAAAACCCATGCCACAAGGAGAACACAGCCGACTTCAAGGTAAACTTGTTGCCACCATCAACGAAGTTGCAGAACCTGAAAAAATTGCCCTTGCATTATCCGAACTGCGCTGTACTTTTGGCGGTGCTACCATAGTTACCGATGTTACTGTATTTCGCTGGGAACGCATACCTGGCACTGAATTAGGGAGAATTGCCAACCGCTTTGAAAGTCATCCCGACTGGGCAATAGAAATTCTCTCACTCCTCCAAAGCCAAACCAAAGTTCTCCGTAATCTGCTGCACTGCTGTAAAAATGGCACAGAACTAGGGTGGTTAATTCTTCCAGATGAAGCCAGCATCTTGATTGTATACCCCAACCAACGCATTGAATTGCTTGCAGGTATCGACCCACTCCCCATCCTTAGTAATATTGACTTATCCCTAACCGTCGAGCAAGTCTTTAACTGGCTGAATATTTAAACCAAACTCTCATATTCTTCTGGTGCGTCTGGTGCGTGACAAAAAAGCTGTAACTCAACTCATCACCGCTATATTATTCAAATAGTCTTCAACTATATCATGTTAAAGTACAATCCATTAGCTTGCTTGCCCTCTTCTGAGGAACTGCCCGACTCGGACGATACCCCTGTGGATAATCAACTGCAACATTTAATGCCAAATTTGCTGGAAGCTATATTAGCTATGGTTTGGGCTGATCGGATGAATTGGTTTTTTGGCGTTGATATGGGAGTATATTATGACCCCAATCTACCGCCAATAGTACCAGATGGATTTTTGAGTTTGGGAGTTGAGCGGTTTTTTGATGAAAACCTCCGTCTGAGTTATGCAATTTGGGAAGAAGAGCAAGTTCCCATATTTGTGCTGGAAGTAGTTTCTCAAAGTTATCGTGGGGAGTACACAACCAAGAAAGACGAGTATGCAAAGCTAGGAGTCTTGTATTATGTAGTGTACAATCCCACTCGCCGCCGCAAGCCACGTTTTGAAGTTTACAAATTAGTAAATGGCGATTATCAATTACAAAATAGCAATCCTGTATGGCTACAAGAGGTTAATTTGGGAATTGGTATGGAAAGGGGAACTTATCAAAGTATTACACGGGAGTGGTTATATTGGTATAACGAGGATGGAAAAAGATTGTTAACACCAGAAGAGCAAGCAAAACAAGCTCAACAACGTGCCGAGATATTAGCAGAAAGGTTGAGAGCGCTTGGTGTAGATCCTGATTTAATTGCTTAAGAAATTTGCTTGTATTTATATTAGACATAGGATTGAAAATGAATGTAGAGACGTAGCACTGCTACGTCTCTACAAGGGTTTCGGGCAACGCATAATTCATTTATGGAGATGTCCAATGTTCCTATGATGGGTTTTTCTAATTGCAGATTTGGGATGTTGGAGAGGAGCGATCGCTGTAATTCGGATATGTCAGTTGGAGAGGCATGAACCATAGATCCAAGATACGACATGATGCCTTAATCATACTGCGATCGCCTGATATTATCACTACCTACGGGAGATTGCGATCGCTCCCCTAATTTAGGGGAACTGGACTTAGTAAAAAGAGCTTTATTTAATAGAGTATTTTTACACTAAGACAACGTGATGTTTGATTTCTAGGGTTATTTGATTGATTTAAAAAAATCTCACCTTTCCATGTTGGGTATTGAAAGCAATCAAGCGATCGCTATAGATAATACGATAGAAAAGTTTAAAGTTTTAATAAGGGTTTAAATTGTGTATAAATTGTATAAGTTCTACTAAAACATTCAAAAGGTAGAGGTTATATTAGGCAAAGTTTGTCACTGTTAAGTATGCGGCAAAAAACTCAAACTGAGATTCAATCTTAAGTTGACGAGAATAGAGCCAAATTTCCAAATACTAGAGAAATCCTAAATGAGTACTACAATTGACAACTTTACTAAAAATCTTCATGACAAT
>CASBQC010000456.1 GCA_949127805.1 Nostocales cyanobacterium PMM_0081 | reverse complement strand
CTGCACAGTAATGGGTGATTGTTTCATAGCGTATCTTTTTAAGCTTCTTGTAATCCAGCGATATCAAGCTTTTTCATACTCATCAGTCATAGACTCGACGCTAAAGCGGCTAACGACATATTCCCGACAAGTCTGCCGGTCTATTTTCATGGCGTCTGGAACAACTTCAATCATTTTTTCCAGAGAGTGACAAACAAAGCCAGTTTTGCCGTGAGCAATGACTTCTGGTACTGAACCTAATCCCATACCAATTACAGGTGTACCGGTTGCCATTGACTCAATCATCACTAAACCAAAAGGTTCTCGCCAATTGATGGGGAACAAAGTGATTGTCGCTTCACCAAGAAGTTTAACTTTGTCTTCGTGGGAAATTTCACCTAAGTACTGAATCTGTTCCCCGTCAATTAGCGGTTCGACAAGTTGAGTATAAAAATCTTTATCTACAACGTCAATTTTCCCAGCCATTTTCAAAGGTAAGCCAACCGCACGCGCTATTTTAATCGCTTGGACTGGTCCTTTTTCGGGAGATATTCGCCCGACAAAGGCGAGGTATGCAGGTTGTGCTGGTTCGGGATAAAACCGATAAACGGCGGTGTCAATGCCGTTGTAGACGGTATGGATGTAGTTTAAACCTAAGCTATTTTCTCGTTGTGCCTCGCTGATGCTGATTAAAGGTTGGCAAGCAAATTTTTGGAATATTTTTTCGTTATCGGGTGTGAAAATGCCATGCATTGTATGGACGGTGGGCGTTTTCACAAAACTGCAATAACTAAGGGAATTATAGCCTACATGGGAGTGAATAATGTCGAAATTATCAGCTTGTTGATAAACTTCGGCAAGCATCATTTGGTCGTAAATTGATGGCTCTTTAATTTTGGCATCGAGCCGCAAAGCTTGGGGATGGACTGAGCGCAGCTTTGCTGTGGTAATTGAGTCACCGGACGCAAATAAAGTCACTTCATGACCGCGCCGAACTAATTCATCTGTGACTAGCTTGACAATTAGTTCAGTACCCCCGTAGCGAAAGGGAGGAACACGCTCCCATAAAGGAGAAATTTGGGCAATTCTCATCTCTCATCTTCCTCAGGTAAATTTCAGCATATGAGTTTAATAAATTTGCTTTCCAAGAAACTAATAGCTTCCTAAATTGTTAGCTCATATGCCCATGTTTGTTTACTGTTGAAAGCCCTGATGGTGGAAAATCGCGGAAATTTTATCTGCTTTCAATTAAGGCATTGGAGAATGGTTTTCGGTGCTTTTTTTTGATTTTATATGGCATCATTCTCCCCCACCAAGGCTTTTTTGCCTAGGACTCAGCCGATTTTACTCAGTTGTAGTTGCATTAACTAACGTGAGTAAAAGGCAGAGGTTTTACTTTTATTGCATTGTTTGAAAAGGATTGAATTTTATTGATTAAAGTATATTACCTGGAATTGCTATATTTAGCAATACACTGAATAAAATAGTGCAATAAATACTAATATTTGATCCGTAATCAAACAGTTGAGAATATTAAGTATAGTGTAAATGCTGATACATTTAAATTTAAAGTGAAAACACGAAAATAAGAATGTTTATAAAAGGATAAAACCTAGTATTTACTTGCTTTTTTATTTGATAAAAAGCTTTGAGGCGATCGCCTGCTATTCACCCAAAATATGTAAGTAATGTGTGACAAATATGAGCATTACCGACAAGAAAATATTTAGTTAATTTTTGTATTATTTCTTGATAAAGTTTTATACAAATTAATTGCATTATACTGATAAAAGTTTTTAATCTAAGTTATTGATTATGTAATCTAACAGCTTATTCTTTGGTTCTGATGGAGAATCGAATTTATAGCGTTTCGGGAATTGCGTGCAATACATGGAGGAAAAAGACCAAGATGTAACGTCAGAACATTGTTCGTTGTGGTGTATTTGATTGTTCAGGAGAAATGTACTATGAAGTCAAAATTTTGATTTTTGTAAATAAATCTGTATCCTTTCCTTTTAAGTGATATCCTAGCCCTGCGCTTTTGGGAAAGCTGAAAAGATATTTAGGAATCTTTACATATTGCAACTGTCTACTTAACTTGAAAGTCCGTTGTAATTTGTACAATGCAGCTGTGACGTGGATATTGTCCAACTTGGGCTGACTTAAAGACATTCATGAGCATTTCGACTTCTGTGTTGAGCGATCTGCTACAGACGCTACCTCACGTGCGACCCCAGCTATATTTCAAAGCTTCTCTAACAGCGCTCTCTCATGCGATGGAAGATCAGGTTTTGGCGGCAACTTTAGACCATCCCTTGGTCATTGCTAGCTTCCAACGAGAGAGATTTTACCGCCAAGAAGCTCATCGATATCAACGACTTGCCGATCGCAGCAATCAAATATACGTATTAGCTGCACCGGAAACGGATTTCAGCAACAGTTCGGGATACTATGAAAAAATAGCTTTTGAGCAAGAAGATGGCTTAAGTCAAGAATGGCATTTGGTGGTGGTCGCTCAAAATTATGCGACTTGCTTGGTGTGCCGAGAAAGTTCTGGGTCTGTGAGCAAAAATAACCAGATGCCAGAATTGAACATCGGTCTGGATATGGAGACAGCGCGAAGATTTGAGGGTATTTGGACTAGCGATCGCCTAGTTTGTTTGAAAGCAGCGGAGTTGCTATTAGAGAGAATTGTCGTTTACAGACCAGAATTGGCAAGCAAAATTGAGCACGCACGTCAGAGGTTTGGCATAGGGGTAGACAACGCTAACAGAGGGGTGACTCAGGATTTGCTGTCGAGCTACTCAAAAGTAGAAGAAATACCTTTAGATTTTTGTGACATTGACACTGACCCGTTTGTGCAGCGTTTGGTGACTTACTTGCAAGCAAGCCAGTATAAATTGCACAAAGCTTATCGTTCAATTGCCGCTCAAGCACGCAAAGAGCGCTTGATTAACTCAATTACCACCGCAATTAGGCGATCGCTTAATCCTCACGAAGTTCTTCAAGTAGCAGTGGAAGAACTAGGACAACATTTAGAAGCTTCGAGATGTTTAATTTACCGCGCTCAAGCATCTGATGCGATCGCCAAAATAGAACACGAGTTTTTGAGTCCTGGTGTTTTATCTGTTGTTGGGCAAACTTGGCATTTACAGAATAATCCTTTATTTCAGGCGATCGCACAACAGGGTGAGGGTATCAGTGTTGTCAATACTGTCGGTGACGATCGCATTAACAGTGATTCTGAACTTTCTTTAATTGCTAAAAAATTTGCGATTCGTTCAATGCTGATGGAACCAGTATTATTTCAAGGACGATTGTTGGGGATAGTCGAGTTACATTATTGCAGTTTGCCTCCCCATCAGTGGCAACCTGGAGAATTGGATTTAGTCAAAGCGATCGCCACTCAAGTTGGCTCGGCTCTGATCCAAGCTGAAGCTTATGCTAACCTAGAAGACCTCAACCAACAACTTGAAGCCCTCGACCGCACCCGCAGCAACCTTATAGCCATCACCGGACACGAACTCCGCACTCCTCTATCCACGATTCAGGTGTGCCTGGAAAGTCTCGCCAGCGAACCGGATATGCCTTTAGAATTGCAACAGGTGATGCTGAGTACGGCTCTAACTGATTCCGAACGAATGCGAAAACTGGTGCAAGATTTCTTAACACTTTCTAACTTAGAAAGTGGTCGGGTACAATGGCATCCAGAATCTTTGACCATAGAAGAGTGCGTGGAACTAGCAATTAGCCGTTTTCGCACTCGCTCTGCTACAGAAAAGCAGCCAAAAATCAAGAGTAAAATTGCCCAAAATTTACCTTTGATCAGAGCGGATGGCGATTGGTTAGTAGAGGTACTAGCAAAAATTGTCGATAACGCTTGCAAATTTACACCTCCACAAGGAGAAATCACTATTAAGGCAAATCGCAACAAAGAGCAAATGCTTGAAGTGACTGTAGCTGATACTGGACGCGGTATTGAACCGAATCGATTAGAAGTAGTCTTTGACCGCTTTTATCAAGAAGAGGGAGCACTGCGACGTACAACTGGCGGCACTGGTTTAGGATTAGCAATATGTCGCCAAATTGTCAATGGGTGGGGTGGAGAAATTTGGGCTTCCTCAAGGGGCAAAGACAAAGGCAGTGAGTTTCACTTTACTATCCCAATTGTCGAGGGTAGCCAAGAGCACAAGAGGTCAAAAGTCAAAAGTCAATAGTCAAGGGTCAATGGGAACAACTTAGAATTAACAAAGAACTGTTACAGTCTATAACGCGATCGCAACATGACCCAGGTGGCAGTGTTACGATGCCCTAAAAACGTTGAGTGGCAACTTTATGGCAGAAACACTAACTGGACAAACTCCCATATTCGGTGGTAGCACTGGCGGATTGCTTTCAAAGGCATACGAAGAAGAAGTGTACGCTATCACCTGGACTAGCCCCAAAGAGCAAGTGTTTGAAATGCCTACCGCTGGCTCTGCTATCATGCGTCAAGGCGAAAACCTGCTGCACTTAGCTCGTAAAGAATACTGTATCGCTTTAGGCGGTCAACTCCGGAAATTCAAAATCACAGATTACAAAATCTACCGGATTTATCCCAACGGCGAAACTCAGTATTTGCACCCGGCTGATGGTGTCTTCCCTGAAAAGGTAAACCCAGGTCGTGAGAAAGTGGGCTATGTAGACCGCAACATCGGCAGCAACCCCAATGCATCTCAACTCAAGTTCAGCGGTAAATTTCCTTACGAAGTATAGGGATTAGGGTCATCAAGAGGGGAAAGGGGAAAGGGAAGAAAGTTTTTTTATTCCTTTCCCCCCTTTCTCCCCCTTGTCCCCCAGGGCTGTTTCATTCTCTCAAAGCTATAGTCCGCCAGGGTTTGAAACCCCTGTCTCATAGCTAAAGTCCTCTTCAGAGGACTCAAATACTGATTTCTAGTCCTATGAAGAGGACTTGGACTATTAGCCGGGGGTTTTAACCCCTGGTGGGAGAATGAAACAGCCCTGCTTGTTCAGTCGTCTTTAGACGAATGAGCGCTATTAGCCTCAGAATTCATTATGAGGCGGTTGTTGGGATTGGTGCAAGATATCAGCCAAGGCGATAATGCTCAAAATTAATATAAAGCCATCCTATAAGGACGGGGTTTCTACCCATTTTTCTTATGATTTTTCCTGATTTTGCCGAATTTCAAGAGCTAGCCAAACAAGGTAATTTTGTCCCGGTGTATCAGGAATGGGTAGCAGACCTGGATACGCCCGTATCTGCTTGGTATAAAGTATGCGCTGGTCAGCCTTATAGCTTTTTGTTGGAATCGGTAGAAGGTGGCGAAAAACTGGGACGTTATAGTTTACTGGGTTGCGATCCGTTGTGGACTTTGGCAGCTAGAGGAAACCGCACTACGCAAACGCATCGCGATGGTTCGCAAATTGTCTTTGAAGGCGATCCTTTTGCAGCTTTAAGTAAATGTCTGGAACCTTTTCATCCAGTAAAGTTACCGCAATTGCCACCAGGAATTGGCGGTTTGTTTGGATTTTGGGGCTATGAATTAATTAATTGGATTGAGCAGCGCGTGCCAATTCATGCCCCAGATGAGCGTAATATTCCGGATGGGTTATGGATGCAAATAGACCACCTGTTGATTTTCGATCAGGTGAAGCGGAAAATTTGGGCAGTTGCTTATGCTGATTTACGTAATGTAGAGATGCAAAATTTGGCGTCTCTACAAGCTGCATATCAACAAGCGTGCGATCGCGTCACCCAGATGGTTCATAAGTTATCTTTACCCCTATCACCCCAAAATACTATCTTGGAATGGACACCGCCAGGTAGTAGAGGAGCGGGGGAGAGGGG
>CASBQC010000455.1 GCA_949127805.1 Nostocales cyanobacterium PMM_0081 | reverse complement strand
GCTTATATTCCTGATACTAATATTTGGTTAGATGGTTTTACAACTAGGAAACAAAGATTTTGAAATGCGTAATTTGTGAGTATGGAGAAACTAAACCAGTTTTAGCAACTGTGACATTAGAAAGAGATGAATGTATTATTGTTTAAAAAAAAGTTCCAGCAGAAAATTGTGATAATTGCGGTGAATATTATTTAAGTGATGCAGTTACCGAACAGGTTTTAGAAAAAGCAGAGTCAGCTATTAATAATGGAGCAGAATTAGAGATTATTAGATATGCAGCTTAGTTTTCTTATTGGCGTTTCTGCTTTAGTTTGGTTTTGCAAGTCCTTCTGCAATCTCTCTTTTAGCAGATTGGGCAGATGCAATCAGTTGTTGTTGAGTTTTATTAAATGATTTATCCCATTTAAATTCATCTTGCAAATCTTCCAGGTACTCTCGAAGATGTTCTGCAACTCTTTCTTGCACATCTTCAGATAAAGATTCCATCATCTTAATTACAGTAGCGATCGCACAAGATGACATAATCGAATTTCCCTTATCAACTTTCCCTGTCTATTTTACTAAAAAAACTCAATAAAATCGCCTACTGTAGTCCCAAAGCTCTGAAACTGGAAAAGTTTGTCCTACTGCTGCTTGTCGCACGGACTCTTGCAGTTCGGCTAATATTTGTGCTTTTGGCTCTTGTTCATCAATCCAAGCCAAACCACTGACATTATCAGAATTTATGGAACTCATCAGCTGTTGCCAAAGTTCTATAGGGACGAGTACATCTGTTGTTTCTCCATCTACATTGGTGACATAACGAATCTGACTTTCAATTTGTGCGATTATCATAGTGTTATTTCTCCTCTCAGGCTACGCGATCGCATTGCTAAAATTCAGTTTAACGATTTTTTTAAGGTAAGTTTTGACTTGCTTGATTGATTTGATTGGGAGTATCCCAACCCACATTCATTACCACAAAATGTCAAAAAAGACACCAAGGATCAAAAATCAGGGATTGCCAATTTGATTAAATCAACCTAACGAGAAAGACTAAATCACCAAAAAGCTGTTAGTTAATAACTAGTGACTTTTTGCCAAACATGATTTTGATAGCAGATTGATTGTGATGAATATAGCTAATTTCCCCTGGCTGACGACGATTATTCTGTTTCCGATAGCGGCTTCACTACTGATACCCCTAATCCCGGATAAAGACGGCAAAACAGTGCGCTGGTATGCCCTGATTGTCGGATTGATTGATTTTGCGCTGATTGTTTGGGCTTTTTATACCCAGTACGACTTCGCCAATCCAGATTTGCAACTGGTGGAGAGTTACCCGTGGGTACCACAATTGGGTTTGAATTGGTCAGTAGGGGCAGATGGCTTGTCCATGCCCCTAATTATTTTGACTGGATTCATAACTACCCTAGCGATTTTAGCAGCTTGGCCCGTGACGCTCAAGCCCAGGCTATTTTACTTTCTGATTTTGGCGATGTATGGTGGTCAGATTGCCGTTTTCGCCGTTCAGGATATGCTGCTGTTTTTCCTGGTGTGGGAACTGGAACTAGTACCGATTTACTTTCTACTGTCGATTTGGGGAGGTAAAAAGCGGCAATACGCAGCGACTAAGTTTATTTTATACACTGCTGGCGGGTCGCTGTTTATTTTGTTAGCTGCCCTGACAATGGGATTTTACGGCGATACGGTGACGTTCGACATGCGATCGCTTGCCCTAAAAGATTACGCCCTAAATTTCCAACTTTTAATGTATGCTGGCTTTTTGATTGCCTACGCTGTCAAATTGCCAATCATTCCCTTGCACACCTGGCTACCAGATGCCCACGGTGAAGCTACAGCCCCCGTACACATGTTGTTAGCAGGGATTTTGCTGAAAATGGGCGGTTATGCCTTAATTCGCATGAATGCCCAAATGCTACCCGATGCTCACGCTTATTTTGCACCTGCGTTAGTGGTTTTGGGGGTAGTTAACATCATCTACGCTGCCTTAACATCCTTTGCCCAGCGCAACCTCAAGCGGAAAATTGCCTACTCTTCAATTTCTCACATGGGATTTGTACTCATTGGTTTTGCCTCCTTCACCGATTTAGGATTAAGTGGGGCAGTTTTACAAATGGTTTCCCACGGCTTAATTGGGGCAAGTTTGTTCTTTTTGGTAGGGGCAACTTATGACCGGACACACACCTTAATGTTGGATGAAATGGGTGGTGTCGGTAAGAGAATGCCGAAGATTTTCGCCATGTTTACTACTTGTTCGATGGCATCTTTGGCATTGCCAGGGATGAGCGGTTTTGTGGCAGAATTAATGGTGTTTGTCGGCTTTGCCACCAGCGATGCTTATAGCTCTACCTTTAAAGTTATCGTGGTATTTTTGATGGCAGTTGGGGTGATTTTAACTCCGATTTATCTGCTATCGATGCTACGAGAAATTTTCTACGGGGAAGAAAACAAAGAATTAGTTTCTCACCAAGCTTTGATTGATGCTGAACCCCGCGAAGTATTTATCATTGCTTGTTTGTTAATACCAATTATTGGAATTGGTTTTTATCCTAAGTTACTGACTCAGATGTATGATGCGACAACTGTGCAGTTAACAGCAAGGTTACGCGATTCAGTACCGACGTTGGTGCAGCATAAAGAAGCACCAACGGTGTCTTTGAGTGCGCCGGCAATTGGTAATTGAGTTGCGATCGCTAGTTTAAATATTGCTTTGAGGGTGGGTTTTGTACCTGCCCTTTTTTGTGTAGAGTGCTTGGAAGCGATCGCCTAATCCATTTTCTAGTTTAAATCTTCAAAATACTTTCCTGGTTCGTAGTGAGCGGTTCACCGCTCATCGAGTCGTGATTTTAACGGCTGAAGCCGTTACTACGTTATTATCATTTTCTACTACCAATCTTGCAGTATCAATCGATTTCCGACAATCTATTTAGTATCAGCTTTAGCGCAACCGCCCATGTTAAACTACAACCCATTGCACTGTTTGCCATCTTCCGAAGAACTACCCGACTCAGACGATACACCTGTGGATAATGAACTACAAGATTTGATTCCCGGCTTGCTAAAAGCGATACTGGCTTTGCTATGGTCAGAGCGTTGGGATTGGTTTTTTGGCGTTGATATGGGTGTTTATTATGACCCAGATAAACCAGCGCTCGTCCCCGATGGATTTCTGAGTTTAGGAGTTAAGCGCTTTATTGATGAGGATTTACGCCTAAGTTATGTATTGTGGGAAGAAAAAAAGCAGCCAATTTTGGTACTAGAAATTGTTTCTCAAACCCATCGGGGAGAATACAGCACTAAGAAAGAATTCTATGCGAAAGAATTAGGGATTTTGTACTACGTTGTATATAATCCCTGTCGTCGCAAAAACCCACCTTTGGAAGTGTATCGCTTAGTGAATGGCGAATATGAATTACAGCCAGGAAATCCTATTTGGCTACCGGAGATTGGTTTGGGAATTGGACGCGATCGCGGAATTTATCAAGGTATAGCGCGGGAGTGGTTGTACTGGTATGACGAACAAGGGCAAAGGTTGCTTACACCAGAAGAACGCATTACAGAAGCGGAAGAACGCGCAAATTATGAAGAACAGCGACGTGTGGAAGCAGAACAAAAAGCACAAATGCTCGCAGAAAGGTTAAAAGCGTTGGGTGTAGATCCGGAAACGCTGATTTAAAATCCCGCAGGCTAGAAGCCGCTGGCTCTATGAACGAGAGCTTACCTGCGTGGGCTAAAGAGATAAAAGATTTAGTAATTTTCTTCATTGAAGTTTTACATTTTTGCTGCTGAATAAGTTGTGATTAGTTGGTTAATCAGGGAACTCTATGTATAAGGCTACTCATCGGTAGCTGGGAAAATCTTTAGAAGTCTGTTTTTAACCGCTAATTACAATCAGGAGTATTTCATGATTCCAATTATCTTGGGTGCTTTGGCTTTAGGTGGTGCTGTTCTTGGTGTCGGTGCAGGTGCTGTAGGTGTTGCCGATATGAATGAAGCAAAGGAAATTGGTAAACGCGCCCAAAAGCGTCATGAGGATGCTGTCATACGGTTGAAAGTAGACTGGGAAGCAACTAACAATCTGGCAGAAGAGTATGGTCAAATCCAGCTTGATGTGATGATGAGTACAATCGGGCGCTTTGTTGACTTTATAGAGCGAAATATCGGTAAGGCAAAACAGAGCGAAAAGGAGTTTTTAGAGGGGCTGGATGGAATTTCAGTTCAGCAAGTTAAGGAGTATAAAACTGCTGCATTACAAGCTCAACAGTTTTTCAAAGGTGGTGTTAAGACTATTGGGGCAGCCACAGCAGGATATGGCGGTGCGATGAGTCTTGCGACTTCGGTGGGAGTAGCAAGTACGGGTGCAGCTATCTCCGGACTCAGTGGTGCGGCTGCGACAAATGCTACTCTTGCATGGTTAGGCGGCGGTTCACTTGCTGCCGGTGGTGGTGGTATGGCACTAGGCTCTCTTATTTTAGGTGGTATCACTGTTGGTCCTGCTGTGCTAATTGGTGGCTTTGTGTTTGCTGGTGAAGGTGAAAAAGCCTTGACAAAAGCGCGAGAGTATGAAGCTGAGGTAAATGTTGCGATCGCTAAAATTGAAGCTGCAAAAGACTTCATGAAGCAAGTAACGCGGCGAATTTTCGAGTTGATGGATTTGGTTGAATCTCTCAACAAGCTTGCTGTTATCGGTTTGGACGAACTTGAATCTTTGCCAACATTTGATAAAAACAGGGATGCTAGTAAATTCCAACAGGTGGGACTTCTAATGAAGGCACTTGCAGAAATCATGAAAACTCCTGTTTTAGACACTGAAGGGCAACTGAATCGTATTACTGCGACTATCCAAGCCAAATATCGTACTTTGGGAGGCAATTAGAAATGTCTGTAAAGAAAGTTGCCACAGTAGTAGTCAAAGAATTTATCAATCCTGCTGAATGCATACAGCAAATGGTTTCGGCTTACACTGAATACAAAATAATTGCCGAACAAGAAAAGACAAAGCGATGTGAAATCGAAGCTTGGGAAAAAGAAGCGATCGCTAAAATAAACGCCCAACGAGACTTACTTGTAGCGTATCTTGATCGCTCTTTTGATGAACGTGCAGAAAACTTTCGCGCTTTGTTTAATGTAGTTGATAATGCGATCGCATCCAATAATAACCAACAACTAGCCCTAACATTAAATTCAATCACAGAAATAGCCAAATCAAGCCCATTCAAAGAGCTTGCAAACCTAACTTCTGTCCGCGCTGCCCTAGACGATCCAGACCACGAATGGACATTTTGATTTTATAATTAGCATCTTATACCGTTTTTACACGAAGATGCATTTAGCCTGGGTCGGCAGGCTTTGTTTGTAGAGCCAGCGGCTTCTAGCCTGAGGGCTTATATGCAGCCTCACATACAATTAAAATCTCACCCAAAGGCGCAAAATTCTTCTTTGCGCCTCTGCGCCTTTGCGTGAGATAATCTTCACTTCTTCACCAAAATATATGCCTGAGCATAATCAGGCAATTCCTGAACATGTTGCCCAAAATCTTTATTATTCTTAAAAATACCCGCTAAAAAATCGAGTTGATGCAGATTCGGTAAAAACGCTCCACCTGTATCCGCTATAATTCCCATTTGCAGATTTTTTCGCCCGCCCTTATTATACTCAAGTACAATAATTTTCCCTAAACCAATATTCAGCACATCACCAGCAAAAGTTACCCCTGGTTTGATAGAAATTTTTGCATCTATCTTATATCCATAACCTTTGATAGCGTCAACTTCTCGAAAATACCAATAACGCTTTTGTGCGTTTGCGGCTAATCCTCTTACATAAGCGATTTCGTTGTTTCTATCGACATTAAAATATGTCTTGGAACCATCAGGAAAATTAACCAAAATTGTTCCTTCCATTAAAGCTTCTTCTAAGCCTTTTCGCGTCAGATAAACTAAAGGTTCAACTTTACCATACTCTCTACCACCTGGTTCGTAAATACCTGATAAAACATCCTGCTTTGTATATCTTGTGTAGAACTTACTAGCCGCTAAATCATCTTTTAAACTGTAAATTGGTATATTAAATGTAGAGGTTTTCTTCCGGGAACCTGGATGAGTAAATACAGCATATTTTGTAATTCGCAGTCGTTCTTGCTGAGATTTTTGGGGATTATAAGCAGACCATTTGATAACGCGGAAATTAGAGTTGATAAAATTAGAGTCTTGTAAACGCGTAGTTCGACCATTGCCAATATCCTCTTGTAAGACGGCAATCATAAAATCCAAAGTCTTGAGGATATCTTTTATAGTAACTCCTTGAGCGCCAAGCAATCCTGTACGTTGAACATCTGGGTCTAACGAACCATAATCTTGGAAATACTTTCTGGTATTGGAAAGAGTTGCTAATAAGTCGGCTTGATTGAAATTAACTTTAGTAGTTGGTAGCTTTCGGGAATTAAAAACTTGGCTGCTATTAACGCTAAATTTAGGTTTTTGTGCTTCATCAATGACAGAATATGCTTTTGAAGCTTGTGCTAATTGTTGCTTTGATGAAGAAGTATTTTGAATATTTGATGCTAGGGAAATCTGCTGAGTAGTAAAGGGTAAATTATCTGTTAGTGGATTTTCTTGAGCTAGCTGTTTAGTTTTTGATTGAGTATATAGAGCCAAACTTGTAATTAATAAAGTGGTAAAACCGATTGCGAGACGAAGTTTTTGATTGAATAACATACTCATAACTTAGACTTATTTTTGCTAAATGATTGCACTTTCTCAATGTTTGGACAATATTTCTTAATAAAAGTTTCATATAAGTTAATTAAAATTTTAAATTATTTCTCAAAAATAAAAGAAGCCCTGACGACTGGAAGTCGCGGCTAGACAAACAAAGTCCGGATGGTGCGCGGACTAATACTAAATTG
>CASBQC010000454.1 GCA_949127805.1 Nostocales cyanobacterium PMM_0081 | reverse complement strand
GCTTTGATATATATAGGAAATGCATCATATTCTATTTACTTAATGCACGGTTTTGCGATAAACAACATCACAAAGTTTATTTTGAAAGTTGCCCCAGATCTTACTCAAAATAGTCTGATATTAAATCTGCTTGGAATCATCATTGCTGTAATAGGGCTTATATTTGGATGTGGTGTATACTCTTATATTGAAAAACCGCTTCTTTCAACTCTCAAACCCAAATTAGTTACAACTTAGTTGGTTTATAATATTTACTTTTTTGTTGCAATGTAGTAAGAAGATAATAAATAATGACCCAACAACTAATTAATTCCAATAACGCGCAGCACAGAGGATCACATGAACGACCCTACAGGATTGTTTTGGTGCATCCAAGTGCAGGGGTTAACTGTAGCGGTGGTTCGGAGATTGTTGCCATTGAGCTTGCACGTCGTCTGAGTGCATACTTTGAAGTAGAACTTTTAAGTGGTGCTCCTTGTGGTTCCTTCAGTCACCCTGTTAAATGTATTCCCCGCACTTTTAGTAGCCGTGTTGTGCGTCATCCCTTAGTAGCTCCACTACTACGAGGTATTGGCACGCATCCTGAGATTGTGGTGGAACATCTGACTAGTTTCTTTCCCTGTCTTTTGCGTCTTTTGCGTCAACCTGCTGACCTGATATTTCCGCATAATGATTATGGTGGATTGGCTGTAGCTGTTTGTGTACGAGCGCTGATTGGCACTCCAATACTTTTTACCGAACATAATAGTTTAAAGGCAAACGGGAAATGTCTAAAGCGCAATCTTGGCTTTCGTCCCGATCGCTTCGTGGTGTTGGATGAAGCGACGGCAGCGATCGCTCATAACCTAAAACCTACACAACCAATAAGTGTCATTTCCAATGGTGTAAATCTTGACCGATTTACACCGAACGGAACCAGTATCAATTTTGGTTTGCCAAGACCAATCGCATTGTGTGTAGCTAGTTTAAACCGCAAGAATCACAAGCGAGTCGAACTAGCCATTGAAGCAGTGGCTCGCTTACCCCATGTTAGTCTTGTTGTTTGTGGAGATGGACCGGATCGTTCATACTTTCAAGCATTGGGCGATCGCTTACTCGGTGAGCAACGATTTGCCATTCGTACCTTTCCCTATGAGCAAATGCCTGAAGTATATCGAAGTGTGGATGTATTTACGCTTCCTTCTGTTGATGAACCGTTTGCACTTGCCTATCTCGAAGCAATGGCAAGTGGTTTACCAGTAGTGACTACTGATGATGAAATTCGTCGTTACATCGTTGCTAACGGCGGCATAGTATGTGACGTAACTAACTCAGAAACCTACGAGAAAGCACTTGCACAAGCTTTAAACGGCGATTGGCAAATGCGATCAAGACAAAACGCGTTGCGCTTTAATTGGGACACGGTGGCATCAAGCTACCGCGATGTGATTTTAGAAACGATTATGCAGTCTAAAAAAGTAAATTAGGGGTCTATTATGCCTGATGTTTCCGTAATCATCCCAGCCTACAACGCTATGGCTTACCTCCCAGAGACTTTGGAGAGCGTTTTTCAGCAGACATTTACTGATTTTGAAGTCTTAATTATTGATGATGGCAGTTCTGATGGAACTGTAGAATGGGCATCTCAAATTGCAGACTTGCGAGTTAAATTAATTTCTCAAATAAATCAAGGTTCATCTGTTGCACGCAATACAGGTATTACTGCCGCGCAAAGCGAGTACATAGCACTTTTGGATGCAGATGATATTTGGGAGCCAACTAAACTAGAAAAACAAGTACGTTTGCTAGAAGAAAACCCATCAGTAGGTTTAGTAGATACTTGGACACTTTTAGTTAACCAACAAAATAAATCTACGGGTAAAGTAATTGTCTCTTATGCAGAAAAAGACGCATGGAAGCAACTAGTTCAGTTTAAAACAGTCTGCTGTTGTGACAGTACACCTTTGATTCGTCGTAGTTGTTTTGAAAAGGTTGGATTATTTAATCCAGATTTACCTTTTCTCGAAGATTTAGATATGTGGGTTCGTCTTGCTTCTAGCTATGAATTTGGAGTAGTAAAAGAACCGCTAGTTCGCTATCGACAGCATCCTGGGAGTAAATCTACTAATTGCCAAGGAATGCTAGAAGCTTTTCGGACAATTATCGAGAAAGCTTTTGAATCTGTTCCGGTCGAATTACTGCCTTTAAGAGATAAAGGATATGGTCGCGTTAATCTATACTTAGCTTGGAGAGCAATAAACAATAAAGATTACGAACAAGCAGTGCATTTTAATCATCAAGCCATTGCCCATTATCCACAGCTAATTTTTTCTTGGGACTTTATCCGTCAAAGCATCGCTTTGGCAGTGTTAAAACGACTTGGTTCGCAAACTTATGACAGAATGCGATCGCTTGTGCAAATTATGCGACGCAGCATCTCAAGTCCTGTAACTTAATTGCTGTTTAAAGATTTAAGCGATCGCCCTGACTCCGTTATTAGAGAGAGGTAAAAAGATGCCTAAAGTTTCCGTTGTTGTTCCCGCCTACAATGCAATGAAATACCTCCCTGAAACTGTGGAGAGTGTCTTACAGCAAACTTTGACTGATTTTGAAGTATTGATTGTTAATGATGGTAGTTCCGATGAAATTGTGGAATGGGGTTATCAGATAACTGACCCCAGAATTAGAGTTATTTCCCAAGAAAATCAAGGTACAGCAGCGGCACGAAATAAAGGAATTACTGATTCTATTGGCGAGTATATTGCCTTTTTAGATGCTGATGATATTTGGGAATCAACTAAGTTAGAAAAACAAGCAAATTGTTTAGATAATAATTCTTTAGTTGGTCTGGTTGATGCTTGGACAGCTTACATGGATGAAAGTGGTAAGCTCACAGGCATAGTTATGAGGCACACTGAAGAAGGGGATGTCTACAAAAAGGTTTTTGAAACATGTGATAGCTCTGTGTGTTGTGGAAGTTCACCGATGATTCGCCGTTCTTGTTTTGAAAGTCTTGGCTTATTTGATGAAAGTAGCTACATCGAAGATGTCGATATGTGGGTACGTATCGCCTGTCGTTATCACTACGCAGTGGTAAAGGAAGTTATGGTGAGATATCGCCAGCATCCTAATAATAAATCAAAAGATTGCCAGTCGATGTTAGAAGGTTTCCGGCGATTGATTGAGAAAACATATCAAACTTTGCCAACAGAAGTATTATATCTTAGACCGCAAAGCTATGGAAGATTGTATATCTTTCTTGCTTGGAGGTCTATAGATAATAAAGATTTCCAACAAGCGGCACATTATCGCAACTTAGCGATCGCCAACTATCCGCAACTACTTTTACAACCGTTGTTGATGCGTCTGAGTGTCGCGATCGCCGTACTAGAGTTGCTCGGATTTGAAGGTTATGAAAAAGTGCGATCGTTTAATCGTGCTTTACGTCGTCGTTTGTCATTTCGCGCAATTTAAAGAATTAGGGAATGGGGAATGGGTAATAAATAGACACGCGAAAGTGAAAAAAAATGTAGAGACGTAGCACTGCTACGTCTCCAAGGGTTCTAGATAACGCATATTTAATTTCTACTTTCTATGTCTAATGAGAAAAATGGGCTACAATTCTCAATTACCAATTATCAATGCCCAATATCTAATCGTTTTTTGGAGTAACTGTGGGACTGCGTAATCAAGTTATTAAGGGTGGAGCCTTACTGGTTATAAGACAAGCTCTGGGAATATTACTCAGCCTAATAGGCGTAATATTTATTACGAGAGTTATTGGACCTGCCCAGTACGGATTGTATGGAGTAGGTTATGGAATTGTCAGCTTTTTGGGTGGTTTGGGTATATGGGGTTTGGATGTTTATTTACTACGCAAAACCAGCAACCCAGAGCAAGAGGATTATGACCAAGCTTTTACGCTGTTGCTATGTTTTGGTGGAACCTTTGCGCTGAGTTTGGTATTAGGGCAACATATTATTGCCCAAATGCTTAACCTTCCAGAAGCCGCACCGTTTTTGGCAGCTTTGGGTTTGACTTTACCTTTATCATTGTTAAATATACCTTTAACAATTAAACTCGACCGCGACTTAAATTTTAAGCGTGTGGCATATATTGAGTTAATAAGTCAAATTAGCTACTACGTAATAGCGCTGCCATTAGCGCATCAAGGATCTGGTGCTTGGGCGCCGACTGCTGGTTTGTGGCTTCAGCAAATCACTATGGTTGCGCTAACTTATTCGAGTACTAAACTTCGTCCGCGCTTGTGCTGGAAGCCAAGTTTAATTCGGGAGATGCTGAAGTATGGCTTAAGCTATTCTAGTTCGACTTGGTTATGGCAATTGCGATCGCTTGTTAATCCAGTCATTGTCGGACGTTTTGCCGGCGCTGAAGCTGTGGGCTTTGTTTCTCTTGCCATTCGCTTGGTAGAAATGCTTTCTTTTGCCAAATCAGTAACTTGGCGTTTAGCTATGGCAGCGCTTGCTAAACTCGAAAATGACAAAACTCGTCTGCGTCATAGTATTGAAGAGGGAATGCGCTTACAAGCGCTAGCAGTTGGCGTTCCAATGGCAGGCTTTGCGCTGCTCGGTCCTGTAGTATTATTACTGATTTTTGGGAAAAATTGGACTCCAGTCCTGGAAGTCTTTCCATTTATTGCCGTTGGCTATCTTTCCAATTCCATCTTCAATCTACATTGCTCAGTACTTTATCTACTGGGTAAAAATTTATCCGTTGCTTGGTTTCATGCAGTTCATATAGCACTTTTTGCCGGCGGTTCATTTTTGTTAGTGCCGCAGCTAGGAATAGTTGGTTATGGCTGTTCCGAAATATGTGCATTAGCTAGTTACCTACTACTTCACACATATATAGTCAAAGAATTGGGTAATTTAAATTACACTAAAGCTCTTATTTGGTACGGCATCACCATTGCTGTTTTAGTTTTAAGTACATTACCTGGTTCAGCTCGTTACCTGTCTTGTTTGTTGCTATTGCTTCCACTAACATCAACCAAAGAGAGAAATACCCTTGTCGGGTATTTACAAATATTAAAGTCTTGACAAGAAAAATGCTTAGTCTAATCTAAGCATCCTAGCTACAATGTAATTAAAGTTAGCGGTACAAAATTATGAACATTAAACTTCCTTTTAGTTATCAAGAAATTGTTGATGAACTAGTTAGTTTTACCGATTTACCCAGACAAGAAGTAGAACATAAAGTGTGGATGCAGGCTCTAGGTGAAGGAGTTGTGATTGAAGAAGCAAAGCATTTTGGAGTAACTCCCCATCAATATGACGACAAGATGGAACAACTCTACAAAGAAGGATATGGATTAATAATTGAGACTATGGTTTTTTGGGCATCACATGAAAGACAGCTTTGGATTCAACAAGCGATTGAAAGGATTCGCTTATATGCTCAAAAAAATGCTCGTGAACTTAATGATTTATCAATACTGATGTTGGGTGACGGCACCGGCAATGATTCTTTAGAACTTGTCAAGAATGGATTCAAAATTAACTATTTTGACATTCCTGGTAGTAAAACCTACGAATTTGCTACAAAGCGGTTTGCCCATTACGATTTGATCGGCGATCGCGTAAATCTTATCTCTGACTATAATTCTTGTCTGACATCTCAATACGATATTGTGCTTTCTTTTGAAGTTTTAGAACATTTGACTGACCCCATTGCCGCAATTAGAGATATTAACTTAATGCTGAAAAATTCCGGCATCGCAATAATTACAGAAGCTTTTTCTGCTGTTTATGATAATTTTCCTACTCATTTAAAATCAAACTTAAAATTTGTTAATCAGACACCTTTTATATTTTTGCAAAATAAAATGTTACTGAGTTGGTATAGTAAAAAATCGTTTTTTAAGTTTAAACCAATGGAGTTTGTTAAACAACAAAAAATATCACTTCCGGATTTTATCTTTCTTTTGAAAGATGCCAAAATAAGGCAACCATACATAAATGCCAAAATCAGAAAATTATGGGCTTTTGGTTCTTGATATAACGTCTCTACAAGGGTTCTGGGCAACACGTAATATCATGTCCGGTAGATTAAATATGATGTAGAGACGTTCCATCGGAACGTCTCTACAAGGATTTAGGCTTTTTTTATTAATGTCAATTAAACGGACATAATATAATTAATTTCCACGCCTATGTCTATTGTAGAGACGTTCCATCGGAACGTCTCTACGACCGTTGCCCTCACATCAAGAGAGGTTTACACTCATTCTTCAGTTTCCAATCGGTGGAGCAAGAGCAGCACGGCGAATTCCACCACCACCAACACTGTTTGCTGTATTGTTATCGACAATTTGCAACGCTTGAAATAGCTTCATAAAGTCGTCGTGAAATTGTCCCCTTGTACCCTCGAAATCATAGCCGAAGGTCTTGCGAAACTCATCTACAACTCCTCTCTCCACTGCGAGGTAATGAGCGTCCCAACCGGCATCGTCAACAACATAAGCACCGTAATCTTGCAAGGCATGAAAGATTTTTTTTGCCGCAGGTGTTTGCAAGTTAAGACTTTCTTCGGTTTGGCTGGGATGAATTGCTAAAAGTGCTCCTTGCATAAGCGCGGGGTTTTTACCATGATATTGCTTGGCAGCATTGGCATCTGCACGATCTGCGGGCCAGCGATGCCCAGGATTAGACCCAGAGTAGTAATAATATTTTTCCCCCCAAAGAAGAACTTTTAATGCATGACGAATAGGCTGATTGCTGGTAAGTTCACGTTTGCGAACAGAGCCACCAATAGCAGAAAGACCAGAACCAAAATGCGCTCCCCCTATTCCCTCTCCGTAAATATCAATGTTGGGATAATAAGGCCAACCATAAATTGAACCTCCACGTTGACAACGAGCCAGGGGTTCAAGCTGCACTAAAGTTTTACCATCTGGCATCAGAAAGGCTGAAGCATTATTTGGTGTGCTGTAAGGCTGAGTCGTGGCATCTGGAACAATTAAATCGTCTGGAATGGGTAGCCACAATTCCATAGATTTAGTGCCTGTACAACGTCCTTCACCCCAAGCACCAGGAACATAAACTGGACGGTAGGGATCTTCTGCTTTGAGTTTGTAGAAATACTCTTGGTCTACCCCACCATAACCTGCCTTATCGATGCCAGCAGGTATGTATTGGGCATTTGAGCCTATGGGCATATTCCAAACCGATGTAGATGAAAAGGGTTGGAGAAACTTATCTCGTGTGATAGTTTGGCTGGGACTTGGCATAGAGCCGAGAACAAGAGCAAAAATTACACTCGCTACAAATATTACTAAACTAGATAGCCGGAACCGCTGAGTCAAAAAGGGAAAAAAGCTCATGAAATAGTCTATCTTGTGTTTCCAAAGTCCAATATATTTGGTAGATACACTGAATGTCATGAGCATTCATCTGGATTGCCAATTGACTCACTTGAATGTATTTACACCTTGAGTTCGGTGTCAGCAACGGGGAAACACAAATAAAACCTGCTTAGGCTAAGGCTTCTGCGAATAGTACGCAGATTATTGACTATTATTATGTAGCTGAAGTTAATTTCAATTTTGTCTTCAAAACTTCAGATACATTCTGTAACAATATCTCACGCACCGAATCCAAATTACTCGGCTTTGATGATTCAGTTAAAGATTTTGTTTTTAACTGATTCGGCTCGGACTTTTCACTCTTTAAAGCCTTTGCTAATTGCT
This sequence comes from Nostocales cyanobacterium PMM_0081, assembly GCA_949127805.1. Classification (GTDB taxonomy): domain Bacteria; phylum Cyanobacteriota; class Cyanobacteriia; order Cyanobacteriales; family Nostocaceae; genus Hassallia. Next base: position 2,580 of record CASBQC010000454.1, on the reverse strand, counting down.
GATAAAGTTGCGGGTTTGTGGCAAAATAAAAAGCTAGCTCTTGTCCGACCTCTTTCAATCGTTGTGGTAATTGAGTTTCTGTTGTTTGCAACAATTGGGCTAGACATGCTTGCAGTTTCGTGTTATCTTTTGCAGGTGCGATAAAATTAGCTTTTGGTTGACTGTCGGATAGTTGCGCCTCAAACAAATGGGCGAAGGTATCAAGTCTTCCGTTGTCTATAGTCGCATGTTGTTCTAAAGCTTTTGCAGGTGCAATAATTGAACGACTAACATTATCAGGTAATGGTGCAGCAAGCACTTTCTCTGCATTAACAATTCCTTCACCAAATTTATTCGGCTTCCAGGTGGGAAATTTGTCGCAACTATCACGCAGAATCTGATTAAATATAAAAGGAATCTTTTCGGCTCCGTAGCGCTTAATTAATTGCTCTCTTCCATGATACGATAGCCATAAAGCTGCTACACCCGCAACTAGTGGCGCAGAAAATGAAGTCCCGGAGCCTTGAAGTATATTATATCTAAGTTCATTATCTACCTTCTCGACTTTCGCATACCAAACTTTCTCAGCAGGTGCGGTAACATCAACTTGAGATCCTTGCGATGCACCCGACCAAATCTGACGCAGTACATTGCTACCAGTCACAGCAATCACCTCATCATAGGCAGCGGGCCAAACTACATAGGGAACATAAGTGCCAGATGCTGCTACTATAATTACGCCTCGTTTTTGAGCATAAACGATCGCACTCCGCAGACGTTGATTAAAGAAACCAGTCCCTAGGCTTATTGACAAAACATGGATATTATTATCTGCTGCATACTCAATCGCTTCAGCGAGATTTTGCACACTCAATAATACCACTGAATATGAAACTCGCAGAGGTACTAGTTTGGCACCTGGTGCAACTCCTGTAACAGATTTACCACTTAGATAATCGCCTTGCGCTCCTCTGGGACTGATGGCTATACTTGCTGTTGATGTACCGTGACCGGGATTATTTATAACTTGACCTGGAGACCTTTCTAGTTCATCTTTTGGGTCTTTATCTTTCTTGAGAAAATCGTAGCCTTTCCCCAAAAGCAAATTACGAATAATTTCTGGATGTTCTGAATAACCTGTATCCGGCAACCCGATAATAATATCATGTCCTGGTAGTTGCTTTGGATCAGGGAAAAAGCGCGACCATGCTTCAAAAACTCGGAGTTGCTTGACACTCCATTCTACATCACTGCTTTGTTCTTCTATTTGACCCTGAGTATCACCTATAGGTTCTGATTGGGAATTATCAGCTAGGGGAACCGCAAACAATGGTTGTGCATCCACCACCCCTGGTTGCGATCGCAGATGATATGATTTATCCCAAGCATCCTTCACCGATAAAACTTTCTTCTTGAGAGTGACTTGAAACTCAGTCTGATTGTCACCAACTGATTTCACCTGACCATCTAAACCAAAAGCTTGAGTCACAACTTCCTGGACTCTTTTCTTTTGTCCTGGCATTACCATCTCAATAAAAAAGCCTTCAAACTTAGGACTTAAATTATTCGTATTGTTTAAGCGATCGCTATCCATAAAACTCTGCGTTCCTCCGCGAAACCTTAGCGTTCCTTTGCGTTTAAAAAAGATTCAAACACAACACCCGAAAATCCTCACCACGCGCTTCAAAATTAGGATACTGGTCAAAACTCGCACAAGCTGGAGATAACAGCACTACAGACGCTTGATGTTGTATTGCTAAGGATGGCGATCGCTTAACAGCATTCTCCATCGTCTCCACAACTTCATAACTATCATACCCCACCTCCTCTAAACGTTGAGCAAAACTTTCAGCCGCACTACCTATAAGTAATACTACAGCAGCTTTCGCCTTAATTTTTTCCAGCCACGTTGTATCATCCCCAGCTTTTGCTTCCCCACCAGCAATCAAAATCACCGGACTTTGCACCGATGCTAAACCAACTTCCGCAGCGTCATAGTTAGTTGCTTTGCTGTCATTGATAAAATCGACATTTTCCCAAGTGCAGATATGTTCAAGACGATGAGGAACCCCAGGGAATTCACGAATAGCAGCAGATATAGCATCTTTTTCAATTCCTGCCAATCGCGCTGCTGCTACCGACATTAGCAGATTTTGCTGATTGTGTTCGCCTACCATCCGCAAAGCTGATACTTCAACTATGCGTTCATCTTCTTGTAGAGACGTTTCATGAAACGTCTCTACAACCCCGACATGTTGCGTCTCTACAACCCAACCATCTTCAATATAAAAGCCTTTCTCACCAATCAGATGCTCTTTACCTTTAATACTTGTCCAATAAGCGTCACTCCACTGACTTGCACCAATCTTGCTTAAATATGCGTCATCCCCATTAAAAACTTGTAACTGAGATTGATGCAACAATTTGGCTTTGATATCGTAATATTTCTCTAAAGTTTTATGACGAGCAAGATGATCTGGTGTAAAAGTCGTCCAAACACCGATGCGGGGAGCAACAGTATTAGAAGATTCTATTTGATAACTGCTAAATTCAGCAATTATCCAATCGATTGGGGAAGCGTGGTGGGGAGGAGGGGAGGAG
>CASBQC010000453.1 GCA_949127805.1 Nostocales cyanobacterium PMM_0081 | reverse complement strand
TCCCAATGCCCAATGCCCAAGTAGATGAAGTTAAAAACAAACTTCATTAGGCAATAAATAGAAGCAAAGCTGTAAAAATAGCTATAGATAGAGAAGTTTGAGCAGCGGTTTTCCTAGTTCAACACTTCTAATATTTGTCAAAATTAAACAAAAACGCTCTTATCATTCTTGTATGGTTATGCTATTTTCTCAAGTACCCAGGTCTATACGTCGGCTTAGTACCCATGTGTTGGCGATATTTATAGGAGTTTTGCTAACGGTTAGTAGCCTCCAAGTGTTACCCTCGCAAGCGGAACCGGCACCAAATTCTGTAAGTGGAGATTTATCACAATTAATTGCTCAACGACAATCACCGGCGATCGCTGCTGTCGTCGCTAGTAGTAGTTTTGTCACAGCTGCGGTGACTCGTGTGGGTTCAGCAGTTGTCAGAATTGATATTGAGCGGACAATTACTCGTCGCGTAGATCCGATGTATGACGATCCGTTTTTTCGCAGGTTTTTCGGTGACAGTTTACCCCAAAGGATGCCTTCGGAACAATTACGCGGTTTAGGCTCTGGTTTCATTATTGACAAGAGTGGCTTGGTTCTTACTAATGCTCACGTAGTCGATAAAGCTGATAAAGTAACAATCCGCCTGAAAGATGGACGCAGCTTTGAAGGAAAGGTGCAAGGGGTTGACGAAGTGACAGATTTAGCAGTGGTGAAAATTAATGCTGGTGGAGATTTACCGACTGCGCCCTTGGGTTCTTCTGCTAATGTACAAGTGGGAGACTGGGCGATCGCTGTCGGTAATCCTTTAGGATTCGATAATACTGTGACTTTAGGAATCATCAGCACTCTCAGACGTTCCAGTGCTCAAGTAGGAATTCCCGACAAACGCCTAGAATTTATTCAAACCGATGCAGCAATTAACCCTGGTAACTCCGGGGGACCACTGTTAAATGACCGAGGTGAGGTAATTGGAATCAACACAGCAATTCGTGCTGACGCTATGGGTATTGGGTTTGCGATTCCCATAGATAAAGCCAAAGCGATCGCTTCTCAACTTGAACATGGTGGAAAAGTAGCTCACCCCTATTTAGGTGTGCAAATGCTAACTTTAACTGCTGATGCTGCTAGAGAAAATAACAATGACCCCAATTCACCACTACAAGTAGCCGAAGTTAATGGTGTTTTGGTGATGCGAGTTTTACCCAATTCTCCCGCAGCTGCTGCGGGGATGCGTCTGGGTGATGTGATTGTGCAAATTGATGGACAAGCGATCGCTACAGCCGAAGACTTGCAAAATGTTGTCGAAAATAGTCGTCTCGGTCAGACTTTGCAGCTTATAGTGCAACGCGGAAACCAGACACAGCAGCTATCTATACGCACCGCTGAGTTGCAAAATGCTTCTTCATAGTTACTGCTGAGTCTTGAATTAGTCATGGGGGTACGTCTGGTTTAACGTATCCCTATTTTTTTGGCGTTGCATATTTTCGGGATGATTTTGTCATATATGTCAAAAATTGAACGTCTCTACGATTCATCCCACCGTTATGCAATGCCCCTATTTTTTTGGCGATGTAAGAAATCCGAAAAAACTGCGCTGTCTGGAAATTTATCCACAAATAGCGATCGCGGTTTGCCGATTTTGTAATAGGCGATCGCAATTTCAAATAAGGAACTGCCGTATTATTAAAACCAGAGCAGTGCATAGCAGACTTCCTGGTAAACTGTCAAGTTGTTTAAAGTTATGTAGCCTTTTGCTTACAGGTGCTAGAACACTGCGGTAAACTATGCCTTGATTATGATTCTTTGGCAGAGAATAACACTTCAGTTAGGAGATTTTTTTCAATGTCTCATAGCGTAAAAATCTACGATACCTGCATTGGCTGCACACAATGCGTCCGCGCTTGCCCCACAGACGTGTTGGAGATGGTTCCTTGGGATGGCTGCAAAGCCCAACAAATCGCCTCTTCACCCCGTACAGAAGACTGCGTAGGTTGCAAACGGTGCGAAACTGCCTGCCCCACTGACTTTTTGAGCATCCGGGTTTACCTGGGAGCCGAAACTACTCGCAGTATGGGTCTGGCTTACTAAGAAATTCAACAGAATTTCTCGCTCTTACTGGCTATCTATAGTCATGAGCTTGCAAATAACAGTATCGTAGGGTGGTAATTATACACTATTAATTTGAATAGTGTATAATTACCACCCTATAAAAATATCTGAATGATGCCGAAAGTCCAAAATAAAATTGCACTATTGACTGATACAGAAAGCAACTTGCTTGTTTTTTGCTTTAAATATCAACTTTGTTGAAAGTTAGCGAAAACCGGGCATCTATGTTAAGAACTATACTGGGTTTAATCGTCCTCAAAACAAAGTGGTGTGAGCAATGTGCGGCATTGTAGGTTATATCGGCACTCAAGCAGCGACAGAAATTTTGCTATCTGGGCTGGAAAAACTAGAGTATAGGGGTTACGATTCAGCAGGAATCGCCACTATTTGGGAAGGTGAGGTTAATTGCGTCCGTGCTAAAGGTAAACTGCATAACCTGCGTTCCAAACTAGAAGCAGTAGAAACACCTGCAAAAATTGGTATTGGTCACACTCGCTGGGCAACTCATGGTAAGCCAGAAGAGTATAATGCTCATCCGCACATGGATACAGCAATGCGGGTAGCGGTGGTGCAAAATGGCATTATTGAAAACTACCGCGAGTTACGCGACGATCTCAAACAAAAAGGCTATGTGTTTCGTTCCCAAACCGATACAGAAGTCATTCCCCATTTAATCGCCGAATTATTAAAAAATCCCCCCCATCT
>CASBQC010000452.1 GCA_949127805.1 Nostocales cyanobacterium PMM_0081 | reverse complement strand
CTGATTCGACTGATTCGACTCGTTCGACTGATTCGACTGATTCGACTCGTTCGACTGATTCGACTGATTCGACTCGTTCGACTGATTCGACTGATTCTACTCGTGCGGCTGATTCGACTGATTCGACTCGTGCGGCTGATTCGGCTGATTCGACTGATTCGACTCGTTCAACTCATTCGGCTGATTCGGCTCGTTCAGCTGATTCGACTGATTCAACTAATTCTACTCGTGCGACTCGTGCGGCTTGTCCGCTCATTCGACTTATTCGGCTAGTTCTCAAAAATTGCTGACGGCGATGCCTACAGCAAAGGCATCGCCTTAGAGATTTTAGATCCAAAATCTAAAATCCTAAAGCGCGAATTACTTATTCACTGCTGCTGCTTCTCGTGCCGCAGTTGCTTGATCTGGGTGAATACCCAAGCGTGTAAGATTAATTCTGCCCTTATTATCAATCTCGCGCACTTTCACAATCACTTCATCACCAACTGCCACTTCATCCTCAACTTTGCCAACGCGGTAGTCAGCTAGTTGAGAAATATGGATCATTCCTTCTTTGCCGGGGAGAAATTCGACAAACGCCCCGATAGGTATAATCCGCGTCACTTGCCCGACGTACACATCACCTTCATGCAGTTTGCGCGTCATGCCTTGGACAATGTTGCGTGCTCTCTTCGCCTTATTTTCATCCACCGCAGAAATCGTCACCGTGCCATCATCTTCGATATCAATCTTGGCACCAGTTTCTTCTGTAATGCCCTTAATCGTCTTGCCTCCGGGTCCGATGACCAGACCAATCATGTCTGGATCAATCTTAATAGTCAACAAGCGTGGGGCATAAGGTGAAGTTTCTGTGCGTGGTTGATCAATGCAAGCGAGCATTTTTTCCAGAATGTGCAATCGAGCCGATTTAGCTTGATTGACGGCTTGGGCGATAACATCCAAGGACAGACCGGAGATTTTCATGTCCATTTGCAAGGCGGTGATTCCAGTATCCGTCCCAGCAACTTTAAAGTCCATGTCGCCCAAAAAGTCTTCAATGCCCTGAATATCGGTAAGAATTCGCACTTCGTCGCCTTCTTTAATCAGACCCATTGCCGCACCGCTGACGGGTTTGATAATTGGTACGCCAGCATCCATCAAAGCTAAGGTAGAACCGCACACCGAACCCATTGAGGTGGAACCGTTGGAAGAAAGCACTTCCGACACGACCCGAATCACGTAGGGAAAATCTTCTTTTGATGGTAGCACGGGTAAAAGCGATCGCTCTGCCAAAGCTCCGTGACCAATTTCGCGTCGTCCTGGTGCACGCAAAGGTTTGGTTTCCCCAACCGAGTAAGGGGGGAAGTTGTAATGATGCAAATAACGCTTTTGTTGGTCTGTTTGCATGTCATCGTTTAAGTTTTGGGCATCTCCCGGTGTGCCAAGGGTGCAAGCAGTTAATACCTGAGTTAGTCCCCGGTTAAATAAACCACTGCCGTGCACTCGTCGAGGTAATAAACCAACTTGACAAGAAACAGGACGCACTTCATCTAACTTGCGACCATCAACGCGAACGTTATCTTCGACGATTTGCCGCCGCATTAGCTGTTTGGTAATGTCTTTAAAAGTGTTACCTAATGCTTTGCTGTTTGCGGTTGCAGCTACTCGAACAGCGTCTTCTTGGGGAAGTTCGGCAATTTCTGTTTTAATTTTATCCTTCACCTCATCCAAAGCTGTATCTCGTTCGGTTTTGGTGAAACTAAATTGTGACAGGATTTTTTTTATTTCATCGTTAGCGCGATCGCGAATAAAATTCTCTAGCGTCAAGTCTGCTGATGGTGGGTCTTGTCGCACCATTTGCAAACCTAGTTCTGCCATCAAATCTTCTTGCGCCTTAATTAAGTCGCGCACTGCTTCGTAGCCAAAATCAATCGCCTCGATAATGTCTCGTTCTGACAATTGATTTGCCCCAGCCTCTACCATAATCACACCATCCGGCGAACCTGCGACCACCAAATCGAGGTCACTGGCTTCAATTTCTGCATAGGTGGGGTTAATTATAAAATCATCTCCCACCAAACCGACCCTGACTGCTGCCATCGGTCCATTAAAGGGTATCTGGGCAATCAGGGTAGCAATTGAAGCACCTGTAACCGCCAACACATCGGGTGGTACTTCTTCATCCATCGATAGGGTTACTGCGACAATTTGCAGGTCATCCCGCAACCATGAAGGGAACAAAGGACGCATCGGACGATCAATTAGACGGCTAGTCAGAATTGTTTTTTCTGGGGGACGACCTTCTCGCCTCATTATCCCTCCAGGAATTCTACCTGCCGCATACAGTCTTTCTTCGTAATCTACGGTGAGGGGAAGAAAATCAATGCCTTCTCTGCCTGCCTGCCGCGTAGCTGTCACTAAAACTGCTGTATCCCCAGATTGTATCAAAACTGACCCACCAGCCTGGGGAGCCAGTAAGCCAACCTTCAGTCGAATATCCCGTCCGTCGAAGGATATTGACTTATCAACTTCTGCCATTCAGTTTTTTTTCCTTCTATGCACGCTATTCTCTTTCTGTGGCAATCCTAACATTTATGCACTAGGGCTGACGGTGGAGTACATACAAAGATAAACAAATGACTACGCAGTGCGCTTTTCATCGCTTGTTGGATCTCAACTTGCATACCACATACTTTTGTCTCAAACCCGGTAGATTGCTATAGTCTCATTAAAGGTATATTAGTTTGAAAGCCTAAAAAATAGTAAATCATCCCCCTGAGTGCGATTTTTTGGTTAACGCTTTCATTGTCACCGCATCGCTGCCATAACAGACCCTTACCTAAGATAGGAAGCATTATTTAGTTGTACAATGAAACCATTGTCACAAACACGCGTCTGCAAAAAAAGACCCTAAAATAAAGGATGAAGTATGAAGCATGAACCCCATAAGTTGTAGGATGGGGCTTGAAAAAAGGATTTATCCTTCATCCTGACGAGCGGTCAATGCTTATGTTTGTTTCTTTTGTAACGCCTCTACTGCCCTGACGAAAAAATTATTTTGATACCATTTAGCTACATTCTTTCATCTGACAAATAAATCGTTTTTGGGACTATATTTTCACATTCATCAATCATGTTATTAATATTTGTTAAACTTGATATGCATATAATAATTTAGCTTTAGTATTATTTCCAAAAAATCTCATCTCAATAGAAATGCTGAATATTTCTTATTTAATAAAATTATTGCGAAAGTAAAAAGAGAAAATAAACATTATGAAAAGATTTAGTTTGAATAAAATCTTCCTTAGTTAGCAAATGGCAATTTTACACGGTAGTTGGTTACTGCAAAATCAGGGCGGTTGTTTATTTGTTTGGGGAGAAACTTGGCGTTCATCGCATGTAAATTTGTCGTTAGATGCCACAGATATCCCAGGACATCCATTTGCCATCTCCGGGATGGAATTAGTGGAATGGTTAAATTCGCATCACATCACAATTGCCAAGTTCATACCGCAAGTAGGTGACGATAAAACTAAGAAGACAAAAGTTGCAAAGAATACTGATATTTTGCGTACTTACTCGCAAATAATTTCCTTACCGACTGATATTTTAGAAAGTGGTGAAGAAATAGCGATGTTTTCTCCAAAACATTCTGCCACATTAGGAGAGCAAGCAGAATCGCCACAATACCTGCAACCTTGGCTTGTTGAGGGTTTTTGTCTCAACCCAAGCCAAGCAATGGAATTTCTCACTTCTCTACCCCTGAGTGCTGCGAAGGACGAAGATGATTTTTTAGGAGGAGATTTGCGCTTTTGGTCGCAAATTGCCCGTTGGAGTTTAGATTTAATCTCGCGAGGGAAATTTTTACCGACAATTCAAAGACAATCAGATGAAGCGTTCGCGGCTAAATGGCAAGCACTGATTGATAGTGCTGTCGATCAAACTCGTCTAGAAAAATTTGCCGCAAAGATGCCTTTGGTTTGCCGCATGTATGAGGAACTGGGGAATGGGGAAGGAGAAATTTATAACTCCCCATTTCATGTAAAATTCCCCTCACAACCGGTTGAATTGCTGTTAGGATTTCTTCACCAAACCATAGATACTCAAGTTCGCAAAATGGTCGGTTCCCAACCTCTGCTAGAAGCCAAGATAATGGCACCTCTACCACCAACAATAAAGTTGTGGCTGCAAGCTTTAAATAGTATATCCCAAACAGTTAACGCCGATACAGTTGGAGTGGAAAGATTAGCAGCGGCGCTGAAAACTTGGACTTTGCCGGTACAATACGAACTAACGGGAAAAACTTTATTTCGCACTTGTTTTGAATTGCGTCCTCCAGAGTTAGGAGAAACAGATTGGCTGTTAGCTTATTATTTGCAAGCGGCTGACGATCCAGAATTTATAGTAGATGCAGCAACAATTTGGCATAATCCAGTTGAGCAATTAGTTATTCAAAATCGCACAATTGAACAGCCTCAAGAAACATTTTTGCGCGGTTTGGGATTAGCTTCTCGATTCTACCCGCCAATTGCATTGAGTTTGGAAACGGAAAATCCTCAATCTTGCCGTCTCAATCCAATGCAAGGATATGAGTTTATCAAGTCGTTAGCGTGGCGTTTTGAAGACAGTGGTTTAGGGGTAATTTTGCCTGCAAGTTTGGCGAATCGTGGGGATATTGCTAACAAATTAGGTTTAAAAATCACAGCACAAACGGAAAACAAACAAGCGCGTTTGGGTTTGCAAAGTCTGCTAAATTTTGAGTGGCAATTGGCTATTGGTGGACAGACAATTTCTAAGGCACAATTTGATAGATTGGTAGCGTTAAATAGTCCGTTGGTGGAAATAAACGGTGAGTGGGTGGAGTTGCGTCCTCAAGATATTAAAACGGCTCTTGCATTTTTTGCTTCTCGTAAAGAACAAATGACGCTTTCTTTGGAAGATGCTTTGCGCTTGAGTACTGGGGATACTCAAATGATTGAAAAATTACCAGTTGTTAGTTTTGAAGCGTCTGGAGCATTGCAAGAGTTAGTTGGAGCGCTAACAAATAATCAGGCGATCGCACCTTTGCCCACACCGAAAAGTTTTCAAGGACAATTACGACCTTATCAAGAACGAGGTGTGGCTTGGCTGGCATTTCTCGAACGTTGGGGTTTAGGTGCGTGTCTTGCGGACGATATGGGATTGGGTAAAACGATTGAGCTAATTTGTTTTTTATTGCACCTAAAAGAAGAAGAAGCGTTAGAAAAGCCAACATTATTAGTGTGTCCAACTTCAGTCTTAGGAAACTGGGAACGCGAAGTTAGGAAATTTGCCCCAACACTCAAAGTTGTACAATATCACGGTGACAAACGTCCTAAAGGGAAAGCGTTTGCAGAAGCCGTGAAAAAGCAAGATTTAGTTATCACTAGTTACTCACTGGTTTACCGAGACATCAAGTTATTACAAAGCGTTTCTTGGCAAGGAATTGTTTTAGACGAAGCGCAGAATGTGAAAAATTCTGACGCCAAGCAGTCGCAAGCGGTGCGACAATTAGAAGCAAGTTTTCGCATTGCTTTGACGGGTACACCTGTAGAAAATAGATTGCAAGAATTGTGGTCTATTTTAGATTTTCTCAATCCGGGATATTTAGGAACTAAGCAATTTTTTCAGAGACGGTTTGCGATCCCAATTGAAAAGTATGGTGATACGGCTTCTTTGAGACAATTGCGCTCATTAGTGCAGCCGTTTATTTTGCGTCGTTTGAAAAGCGATCGCGAAATTATTCAAGACTTGCCAGAGAAGCAAGAAATGGCAGTATTTTGTGGTTTAACTCCGGAACAAGCTACACTTTATCAAAAAGTTGTTGATGAGTCTTTAGCTGACATTGATACAGCAGAAGGATTGCAACGTCGGGGGATGATTTTAGCTTTACTTATCAAGTTGAAACAAATTTGCAATCACCCATCTCAGTATTTAAAACAAAATAGTTTAGAACAGTATCATTCCGGTAAATTGCAGCGGTTGGAAGAGATGTTAGATGTCGCTATAGCAGAAGGCGATCGCGCTTTAATTTTCACACAATTTGCCGAATGGGGCAAGTTACTCAAACCCCATTTAGAAAAGCAGCTAAAGCGAGAAATTTTCTTTTTATACGGTAGCACCTCCAAAAAACAACGCGAGGAAATGATAGACCGTTTTCAACATGACCCTCAAGGACCACCAATAATGATTCTTTCTCTTAAAGCTGGTGGTGTCGGACTTAATTTAACACGAGCAAATCATGTTTTTCACTATGACAGATGGTGGAATCCGGCAGTAGAAAATCAAGCCACAGATAGAGTATTTCGTATTGGTCAAACCCGCAATGTACAAGTGCATAAATTCGTCTGCACAGGCACTTTAGAAGAGAAAATTCACGACATGATAGAAAGTAAGAAACAACTCGCTGAACAAGTTGTTGGTGCGGGTGAAGAGTGGTTAACAGAAATGGATACAGACCAACTCCGCAACTTACTATTACTTGACCGCAGTGCAATAATAGACGAGGATGCAGAATGAAAAGTGTTAATAGTTAGTTGTTATTGGATGGTTGATAGTGATTAGTGGATGAATATTGACTATTGACTATTGACTATTGACTATTGACTATTGACTATTGACCATTGACTATTGACTATTGACCGTTGACTATTGACTATTGACTATTAACCAACAACTAACAAAGATGGCTAATGACACACTGCAAGCAAGTCGAGAATGGTGGTCACAAAGATGGCTTGATTTGCTAGATTCTTATCGCTTTAAAAAGCGTTTAGAACGTGCGAGAACTTATGCACGTCAGGGAAATGTTCTCAGCATAGAATTTAAAGGTGCAAAGGTATTAGCTAAGGTGCAAGGTAGCGAAGTTGAACCATATAAAGTTTCTCTTTCTCTTGACCCCTTTAGCGATGAAGAGTGGGGTTACGTGATTGAAACAATGTCAAAAAGAGCGATATTTGCGGCAAAACTTTTAGCTGGAGAAATGCCACAAAATATCGAAGATGTATTTACTAGTAATGGGATGACGCTCTTTCCTTTCACTTTATCAGATGTTCATAGTAAATGCTCTTGTCCCGATAAAGTAAATCCGTGCAAACATGTTGGGGCAATTTATTATCAATTAGGCGATCGCTTTAGCGAAGATCCGTTTGTACTATTTCAATTGCGTGGACGCACCAAAGAGCAAATTATCAGCGATTTGCGGCAATTACGCAGCGCTAATAATCAACAGACGCCAATAATACCTTCCCAAACAACAAACAAGCAAACAACAAACAATCAACACACTCTAAAAATTGACTCTTTCTGGCAGTACAATGAGCCGTTAGAGTCTTCTTTAGTAGTAATTGCACCATCGGGTAGCGAGACAGTGTTAGATGTTTTGGGGTCAATCCCCTTAGCAAAGGAAGAAGAAAATGTAGTAAATTTAACTTCTGCCGATGTGGTAATGAAATATTTGGATACAGTATACAAAGATGTTAGCCAAAAGGCTGTTTTAGCTGCGATGAATTTAGGAGGAAATTGAATAAGTTCGCTGCTTTTGTTGCTTAACATCAAATACAGTCCTGATTTACACTCAGCAGAGATTACTTTTAGTTTGATTATTTTGTTAGTAAGATTTATAACCAGTGATTGAATGTTATAAAAGCAGAGTAATCCTCTGCATAGCAACATGGAACTCCAAAATAGAATAATTTCTGTAGAACTTGCTGATGGCACAAGTGTTAAAGTAGAAGCTACACCGATAGGCGATCGCAAAATAAATTTTCAGACTCGACCTTTTAGCGAAGTAACCGACACGATAGAATCTCTGTCTAAGGAAATTGCCGAAGCATTGCACAAAGTTCAGCCAGATAGATTCACTGTAAAATTTGGCATAGAAATCGCTATTGAATCCGGAAAACTCACCGCTTTACTAGTAAAAGGTATATCTACGGCAAATCTGGAGATTACATTAGAGTGGGATAAGTAGCCGTTTGGTGATAGTATTTATCTGTTCTTCTTTAGGGGTGGGCTAAATCAGATAATACTTAACTGTAAATTATTAAATTATACACTAACGTTAGTTAAGAGAAAAATCGCGATCGCCTTTAAAATTATCACCAGTGCGATCGCTTCATTATTGTCCTCTCACCCATTGTCGCACCGCCCGACGAATTGCCAATCTTCCATCCGCTCGATATTGTTCAATTAATTTCGGCAGTTCCGGAATTGCTAAACTGGGAAACACCATGCTTATCTGTGATTCGACATATTCCCCGTCTTGCAGTTGATAAATCTTCAGTTCACCAGAGTCATAACACCAAAGTTCTGGTACTCCCAAACGAGCATAAATCCCAAAGCGATCTAAAGATTTATTTGTAACATCAATTTCTAACGCTAAATCAGGTGGTGGATCTTGATTCAAATTTAGATCCAGCCTACCCCTAACCAAAGCTTCATTTTGGAAATAAAAGCAATTATCTGCCTCAACCCCTGCCATTTTCCTTTCTCGTCTCCAGGTAGTTGAACCATAGCTTTCATAATTCAGTTCCAATTCTTCAGCAATGTCTTTGACTGCATCACTGATAACTTCTTTATAAATTTCGTGTTCAGGTAAAGGAGTCATAATTTCCAAAGTGCCATTATCATAAGCTATCCGTGCAGCTCGATGATCTCCCAAATCTTTGAGGATATTTTCAAACTGTTGCCAGTCAATGCTGTAAAGTAGTACGCGATCGGCTCGGTGAGCAGCAATTGTCATAAACACGACCTCCTGTTACCTATAAAATCAAATTTGAAATTGTTACCTGAAAGTAGTGTTACAAAACTTACCGTTAGTCTATCAGTTGAAAATTCCAACCACAAATTATCTGCCAAATTATCTGCGTTTATCCGCGTCCATCTGCGGTTAAAATTCACTGTCCAAACTCAAGCCTAGCTTGCTCAACTAAATCTGCCGTTACAACATTTAAGCACTCATTAGATGCAGCAGACTATAAATCGGATTGTGTCACATAAAGACGCACATAGCACTTATCGAGATAAAAAGCTTAATTTTCAAGATAGTAATAAAAAAAGCCCCTGTTTTTCAACAAGAGCCTTAAAACTATTGATTGTCAGTGATGAAAGTTAAAAACTTTGCAACCTAGTCCAGTGGAGTCATTGACATTACTGGCTCGTTTTCACGGTTGATACCTTTCTCAAATCCACCTGCTGCAGCACGAGCGCGACCGGCGTGCCACAAGTGACCAACTAAGAAGAAGAAGCCCACGACAAAGTGGAAACATGCCAACCAAGCGCGAGGAGATACGTAGTTGAAGGAGTTAATTTCCGTAGCCACACCACCCACAGAGTTCAAAGAACCCAGAGGAGCGTGAGTCATGTATTCAGCGGCACGACGCGCTTGCCAAGGCTGAATATCATTCTTGATTTTTTCCAAATCAAGACCGTTGGGACCGCGTAGAGGCTCCAACCAAGGACCACGGAAATCCCAGAAGCGCATGGTTTCTCCACCAAAGATGATTTCACCTGTAGGAGAGCGCATCAGGTACTTACCTAAGCCGGTAGGACCTTGTGCAGAACCGACGTTAGCACCCAAGCGTTGGTCACGAATCAAGAAGGTTAAAGCTTGAGCTTGAGAAGCTTCAGGACCAGTAGGACCGTAGAATTCGCTGGGGTAAGCGGTGTTGTTGTACCAAACCATGAGAGAGGCGACGAAAGCCATCAAGGACACAGCGCCGATACTGTAGGAGAGGTAAGCTTCACCAGACCAAATCAAGGCACGACGTGCCCAAGCGAAAGGCTTGGTGAGGATGTGGAAAATACCGCCTGCAATACAGACAAAGGCAACCCAAATATGACCGCCAATGATATCTTCCATGTTATTGACACTGACAATCCAGCCTTCGCCGCCGAAGGGAGATTTAATCAGATAACCGAAGATTGTGGCTGGGTTCAATGTTGGGTTGGTAATGACGCGAACATCACCACCACCTGGTGCCCAGGTGTCGTATACACCACCAAAGAACATTGCCTTCAACACCAACAGAAGCGCACCGCATCCTAAGATGATCAGGTGGAATCCAATGATGTTGGTCATTTTGTTCTTATCTTTCCAGTCGTAACCAAAGAATGAAGAATATTCTTCTAAGGTTTCTGGACCGCGAACGGCGTGATAGATACCGCCAAAACCTAGTACTGCTGAAGAAATCAGGTGCAGTACACCAACGACGAAGTAAGGGAAGGTGTCGATAACTTCACCACCAGTACCAACACCCCAGCCCAATGTGGCGATGTGAGGTAGCAAAATCAAGCCTTGTTCGTACATTGGCTTTTCGGGAATGAAGTGAGCGACTTCAAACAAAGTCATCGCTCCAGCCCAGAATACAATCAAGCCAGAATGAGCTACGTGAGCACCCAGCAGTTTGCCGGATAAGTTGATTAAACGAGCGTTGCCAGACCACCAAGCGAATCCGGTGGATTCTTGGTCGCGTCCGCTGCCCATTACCGAAGGTCTATTAGAGAGCGTTACCACGTGGTAGTACCTCTTCAGGGAATATAAATTGTTCGTGAGGTTGATCTTGAGGAGCCATCCAAGCGCGGATACCCTCGTTCAGCAAAATGTTCTTGGTATAGAATGTTTCAAACTCTGGGTCTTCTG
>CASBQC010000451.1 GCA_949127805.1 Nostocales cyanobacterium PMM_0081 | reverse complement strand
GAGTATTGCCGAGCAAGTTTCCAACATTGATAAGCAACCGCATCCCCAGGATCGCTAGAAAACCCATCCGGTAAGGTGGGAAAGCGGGAGAAATCTTTGATAGCTTTTGCCACTTCTCGCGCTTCGTCGGCGTCAAGCTGGTGTTGAAAAGTAAGTTCAGCAGCGGCAGCGCGTTCTTCATGGGTTAACAGACGCAATTCATATAAAATATCGCTACCGCGTGTGCTGAAGTGCGATCGCACTGCTGGTGATACTCCTGCTTGTTCTATAGAATTGTAAACTTGAGCGCCGACAATTACTTGATTTTGCTGAATTGGTTCAAAACCAGTTGCTTCAAAAATATCTTGCTCTTTGTGACCACTTTTTTGCAGTTGAGCGATCGCCATTCCCCATTCCACCCAGTTGCCTTGTTTTTGCCTGAGCTTTCGCAGCAACTCTTGTGCAGCATCGTCAGCTTTGTCAGAATTTTGAGGATTGGGTGGTAAGTCAGTCATAATTTGCTCTTAATCGCGCACGATTCCAATATCATTTTAAGGTTTAATCGTTTTCAATTACGCAATGAAGAACATCGCGATCAACGCGGATTTTCATTCTTTTACTGTACCACTACCTAAAGTCCAATTTTACAAAGCTTAATTACATCCGTAAATTTCCGCAACGTTTATGAGTTTTTTCCAAATAAACTTGGTATGGAATATAACAAGATGGGTACTATTTAAGTAATTATCTTATGAATAATCCCATTTCAGAAATTGATCAAGTCCGCCGTCAATTGATGACTCTAGAACGACCCAAGAAACTGAAAATCCTGGTAGTTGACGATGAGCCAGATAATCTCGATCTGCTTTATCGTACCTTTCGGCGCGATTTTCATGTCCTCAAAGCCGATAGCGGTATCAACGCTTTAGAAGTTTTGGCAACATCCGGAGAAGTAGCGGTAATTATCTCCGATCAGCGAATGCCAGAAATGAAAGGAACTGAGTTTCTCAGCAAGACTGTACCACAATTTCCCGATACAGTCAGGATAATTCTTACAGGTTTTACTGATATTGAAGATTTGGTAGAAGCGATTAACGCTGGACAAGTGTACAAGTATATTACCAAGCCTTGGGACCCAGCTGAACTAAAAGCGGTAGTGCAAAGAGCCGCAGAAACTTACGATTTATTGAAGCAACGTACAGAAGAACTGCACCGTGCTCATGCTCAAATTGCCTTGCTGACATTTTTAGTGCAAGTAACGCAAACAACTCCTAACAAAGATGCGAGTCTGACACCAATTGCTACGGCTTTTAGCGAGACTTTCGCAGCGGATGGCTGCATTTTGCAATTAGTGGAGGAAAATACTCTTGTTAACACTCAAGGGACTTGCAGCAATACAGGTACAATTGAAAATTGGCTAGATCAAGATCCGCTGACAACAGAAGCGATCGCTAGTGGAAAAATCCAAGTTTCCGTAAATGTACCCAAAGACCAAAAGCTTGCTGGTATTACACAATATCCAAATAGCGGTGTAGAAGCACACTTAATTATCCCGATGATTTACCGTTCGGAAGTTTTGGCGGTGTTATCGCTACAGTGGAAACAACCATGCACTTTGCGAGAAGATGAATTAGAGCTAATTCATACCTCAGCTCAACTAGTGGCGATCGCACTTTATAAAGCAAAAATTTAGTCATAAGTCCAGAGTTGGACTCTGGACTTTTAACTTTTGACCGATGAGTAATAAAATTTGCACTATTTTTTTAAGTAAGTAACTAAATTAAACGTAAAATAATTTCCTCATTCGTAGTGAGCCAGCGCGGTCTTCTCCCAAAGGGAGAGGCTAGCGCCAAGGGGGTCTCCCCCATGAGCGACTGGTGAACCCGGAGGGTGAGCGGTTTACCGCTCATATCTTCGGTAGTGAAAATTAAAGTCCGAATATGAACCAAAGCAAGAATAATATAATAGATGTTCGCACCATTTTTGACCGCATTGCCCCTGTTTACGATCAGTTGAACGATTGGTTAAGTCTGGGACAACACCGCATCTGGAAGGAAATGGCAGTGAAATGGAGCGAAGCCAAACCGGGTGATACTTGCCTAGATTTATGTTGTGGAAGTGGCGATTTAGCCTTGCGTTTAGCGCGACGAGTGCAAGTCACGGGAAAGGTTTACGGAGTGGACTTTTCTCCCAACCTGCTAGAATGTGCAAGAGTTCGCTCCAGAGCGCAATATCCCCAACCGCCTATCACTTGGGTAGAAGCAGACGTGCTAAATTTACCCTTTGAGGACAATTCTTTCGCTGCCGCGACAATGGGCTATGGTTTAAGAAATGTTACAGATATTTCGGGCTGCCTGAAAGAATTACACCGCGTCCTCAAACCAAGGGCAAAAGCGGCAATTTTAGACTTTCATCGTCCAAGTAATTCGCAAATCCGCGCTTTTCAGCAGTTTTATTTAGATAATCTCGTTGTCCCGCTGGCAGACTACTTGGGTGTTAAGGAAGAATACGCTTACATCAGTCCCAGCTTAGATCGTTTTCCCGTGGGCAAAGAGCAAATAGAGCTAGCTCGTCAAGTTGGTTATGCAACTGCCACACACTATCCCATCGCAAACGGTATGATGGGAATGCTGGTAGTCAGCAAAAATCAGTGAAGAGTTAAGAGTCAGAAGTGATGAATTAATTCCTAACTTTAGTACAGACGTTCCGCCGGAACGTCTCTACAACTGCTAACTCCGCTCCTCCTAACTCTCTTAATTCTTCCCTTGGACTGGTCTCATCTTTGGCTTTACGTGTCTCCCCCGGTAGTGGGTGGAATTATTGGCTATTTCACGAATGATATAGCCATCAAAATGTTATTTCGTCCCTACCGGGCACTTTACATTGGTACAAAAAGGCTTCCGTTCACCCCTGGATTAATTCCTCGCAATCAAGAACGCCTTGCGAAGAATATTTCTAATACAATTATGGGGTCGTTGCTGACACCAGAAGAATTGCAAAAGCTGGCGCGGCGTCTGTTACAAACAGAACGCGTGCAATCCGCGATTCTTTGGTTGTTGCAAATGGCGATTGAGCAAATTAAAGGTGATAAACAACATAAAAGCACAAAGATTGTCGCGGGAATTTTGCGCGATTTGTTAGGGGAATCTTTGCCGCGTTTGTTGAAGGTTTTGGCGCGACAGGAAGACTTTTTAGAAGCGCAAATTAATCAAATTTTTGACCAGATATTATTAGAATTTCAACTCAGCGAAGAACAATCTACTCGGCTTGGTGATTGGTTATTGCAAGTAGTTTTACCGCCAGATGCAATCCGCCAGACAATCATTGATTTTTTAACCGATCGCACGATTCAAATTATTGATGAAAGCTTTCGCGAAAAAACTAGCGGTACTTATTGGGTAGTAGCAAATTTGTTTGGTTTACGCAATACTTTAACTCGATTGCGGACGTTTTGCTTGGATGAAAAAGAGGTGACAAATCAACGCATACAAGAATTAATTCAAGAATTACAAATGCGCGATCGCCTCAGAAAAATCCTGCAAAATATATCTTTACAAAACTTGCCAATGGGTACAGTGCGCCAATTGCGAAAGACTACCCGCGAAAGTGTGCGTCATTACCTGCAATCAAGCGGCGGTGATTTACTACAAGGATTAACTGATTCCGTTGACTGGGAAAATATTGCTTCAGTATTGCTAAATCGTCTTAGCGCTTCCCCGGTTGTCAGTTCTTCTTTAGATATGGTGAGTGAAGAACTGGCGCTAATTTTAGATAAGTATTTAGAAAAAGATTTAGAAAAGATTGTCGCTCAGGCGATACCCATTTTGTCAATAGATCAAGTGATTGTCGATCGCGTCAAGTCAACATCACCCGCTGATTTAGAAGCTGCTATTGAGGGAATTGTCAAAAATGAATTGCAGGCGATCGTTACTTTAGGCGGTGTTTTAGGTTTTATCATCGGGTTATTTCAGGTAGCATTATTGGTATTTAGTCAATAGAGATTTATACTTATTTCTATTTTGATGTAGAGCGATGTTTTGCGACAAGTTATAAAGTTTGGTGCAGTCGAGGAAAGGGGGTAACGAATATGACCGCGCTGCTTCACCGCTCTGCATCTAGGCATTTTATTCCAAGTTGAAAAAATAAGGCGATCGCTCTTGTTATTATGCCTCACCTTCTCTAGAAAGCAATAACTCCACCTCTTGAAGTGATAACCCAGTCATTCTTACCACTTCTTCCACAGCCATTCCGCTGTTGAGTAGATTTACTGCAACCAGCCGAACACCCTCTTGAATACCTTCTTGAATACCTTCGGCTTTACCTTTGGCTTCACCTTGGGCTTTACCTCTGGCTTCACCTTGGGCTTTACCTTCGGCTACAGCCTCTTCCCAAATGTCTTGATAAATTACAGACTCCCGCATAATCTCTCTCCGTAAGACTCTTTTAATCAGCTGTTTCTCTAATACTAAACCAGCTAAAATCGAAGTTGCAGCCGCAACATTACTTTGCAAGCGTTGGTTGGAAATTCTTTCTATTTCCTGTGCTACTTGCTGTAATGTGCTGTTTCTATCATTTGTTTCACCCAACACCGCAAACGGTAACAAACCTGGATAGCGGAAAAATACCTCCGCAGGTTGTTCCCACAGTCGAATCACCTCAAACTCATGACGAGAACCAGGAATACTAAAGGTATTTTGTCGCACAAGTTCTGAACTTGTTTCTTTAAGATAAATTACAACTTGGCGCATCTGCTTTTGGGGAAAGCGACGATACACCCGCAACCGATAATCGATCATGCGAAAGGGAATATTCGCATCGGGTTGAGTTTGAAACTCTAAATGAAGCACGACCTCTGCCGATTCTAGTAAAATTAGTGCATCGGCGCGAATTGGTTCAAGTGAAAGTTCCGAAGGACTTAACTCTGTTAAGCTTATTGGTTCTCCTAACAACCAGGCAGCGAAGTCAGTAGAGAAGTTTTCGGCAAGAAATTTGCAAACATTATCAAACATTCCCAAATGCTACCATTAACTAGCTAGCGAACTTCCTCTGCATTCTCGGCGCAACGCCGGCGAAGCATTATTGCTAAAACTAATAAGATAACTAAAGGTAAATAAATCAGCATTGACTCTTGAATTCTCAAGCTGAATTCCAGCGTAAAAGCTAACCAGAAAAAGTGTATTACTATAGTGTGCAAAATTTTCCAAGCACGTTGACCGATCCAAGATGTTATAGTCTACGATAATGCATATATAAGTGTAAAAATCATCCACTATTTGAATATTTGTAAATAGATCGTTAAACAAAACCGACCGAAATGCATTCTCAACTTGCCGACGCCCAAAATTTGCTTTCTGACTTGATTGCCCGTTACTCATCTAGAGTAGATTATCTCATGATTCGCTTGGAAGAAGCAGAAGATACTGATATTTTTTTCCGTGGCGATAAAATAGAAACCCTAAGCGAAGGTATTTCAATTGGTGGACAAATTCGCGCTTGTTATAAAGGTGGTTGGGGTTTAAGTAGTTTTAACCAGCTAGGGACAATTCAAGACCGGATAGAAGAAGCGATCGCCGCAGCGCGGATGGTTGGTGATGAAGAAACTATACTTGCCCCCATTGACAAAGTGCAAGCGATATGCATTTTACCGCTTACAGGTACTGACCCGCGAAAAATTGCCTTGGTGGAGAAAAAACAATTGTGCGATCGCTACACCGATTTACTCAAAAGCGCTGACCATCGCATTGCTACTACTTCAGTCAGCTATGGTGACAGTTCCCAAAAAATCATCCTCGCCACTTCCGAAGGCACTTTAATTGAGCAATCTTGGGTGGATATGGAAATGCGCTTTGCCGCTACCGCTAAAGACGGCGAAACTGTGCAAACTGGCAGGGAAACCATCGGCTCTCGCAAAGCTTATGAAGATTTAACACATTTGGATGAACAAGTCAAGAGTGCTGCTCAAAGGGCAGTAGCTGCTTTATCTCTGCCATCAGTCAAAGGTAATACTTACACCGTGGTCATTGACCCGATTCTTACCGGGTTATTTGTCCACGAAGCCTTTGGACATCTTTCTGAGGCAGATATGGCTTACGAAAATCCAGATTTGCTGGAAGTAATGACCATCGGTCGGCGGTTTGGTGCAAAAGAGTTGCAAATTTTTGATGGTGCTGCACCTCAGGGACATCGCGGTAGTTATTTTTACGATGACGAAGGCACACCCGCTACTACTACGCAACTAATTAAGGATGGCGTTTTGGTGGGACGTTTGCATTCTCGTGAAACCGCCGGCAAATTGCATGAAGCGCCTACAGGTAATGCACGTTGTCTCAATTATCACTATTCGCCAATTGTACGGATGACGAATACCTGGATTGAAAGGGGTAAAACGCCAGTCAAAGATTTATTTACTGGTATCAAAGAGGGAGTGTACGCCCGTAATTGGCTGGGGGGAATGACAAACGGGGAAATGTTCACCTTTAGCGCTGGGGAAGCGTGGATGATTAGAAATGGCAAAATTGCCGAACCGGTGCGGGATGTGACGCTTTCGGGTAATGTTTTTAAAACTTTAGCAGATATAGAAGCGATCGGTGATGACTTTTACTGGGATGAGTCCGGTGGTTGTGGTAAAGGTGGACAAGATGGTTTACCTGTCGGTTGTGGTGGACCGAGTTTAAGAATACGTGATGTGGTAGTTGGGGGTGAAGCTTAATTAAGTTAAGAGTTAATAGACATCGACCTAATTTAATTATGCATTGCCCGAAACCGTTGTAGAGACGGCGATTCCCAAGCGTCTTGTAGAGACGGCGATTCCCAAGCGTCTCTATGTCTTTTATGGAGATGTCTAATACCAAATTAAAAAACATCAAATGTCGGGTGCGGAGTCCGGAGTGCGTAACGCACCCTACGCGGGAGTTATGCTAAATTCAGCTTGATGCCATAAAACAAGGATTTCTTCAATGACAGCTTCTATAGAACGTAGCTTAAACAAGATACCACCTTTAGAAAGTGGCGATAGACTCAGCCGTCACGAATTTGAGCGCCGGTATACAGCAATGCCGCATCTCAAGAAAGCAGAATTAATTGAAGGAGTCGTCTACGTGTCATCACCATTACGTTTTAAAAGTCATGGACAACCTCACGGTGATTTAATTATCTGGTTGGGGACTTACAAAGTTTCCACCCCAGGAGTAGAGTTAGGTGACAATGCTACAGTTCGCCTAGATTTAGATAATGAACCACAGCCGGATGTTCTATTATTAATCGATGAAAAATTGGGAGGACAGGCTAAAATTAGTGAAGATGACTACATAGAAGGTGCACCTGAGTTAGTGGCAGAAGTTGCCGCTAGTAGTGCATCAAATGACTTGTATGATAAGAAACGTGCATATCGTCGTAATGGCGTGCAAGAATATATTGTTTGGCAGGTTTTGGAAAAGAAAGTTGATTGGTTCAGCTTGCAAAATGACGAGTATGTAACATTAGAAGCTGATGCAAATGGTGTGATTAAAAGTCGGATATTTCCTGGTTTGTGGTTAGATATGACAGCACTCTTAACAGGAGAAATGACTAAAGTTTTAGCGGTTCTGCAACAAGGTTTGAATTAAACAGAACATCAGGCTTTTGTTGAGCGGTTGTCACGACAATCTTAATAAAGCCAAATCTACCTGTTTTAGCAATGTTTCTAAAGTAGAGTTGTTATCTAATATAATATCAGCACGCGCTGCTTTTTCGGAAATCGGCATTTGACTGTGAATTCTGGCTTGTGCTTGTTCTAAAGTTAAATTATTCCGCTGCATTAATCTTGTTAATTGTTGTTGTTCAGAACAGCTTACTACCCAAATTTCTGTAACTAAATCTGTCATTTGCGCTTCAAATAGTAAAGGGACAACAAACACCAGTAGAGACGCGATAACCTGTGTCTCTACAATCAAGCGATCGCGCACGTAAGGATGAATCAAATTCTCTACCCAACTGCGTTCCGCTTGATTAGTAAAGATAATGTCGCCTAATTTGGGACGGTTGAGACTATTATCTGCAAGTAAAATTTGTTGCCCGTAACGTTGAGCGATCGCTTGCAGAATTGGTGAATTTATAGATACTGCATCTCTAGCATAGATATCTGCATCGAAAATCGGCAAGTTGTAAGCTGTAGCTAAATAATTTGCTACAGTTGTTTTGCCTGTAGCGATACCTCCAGTTAAACCAATTATACGTTTCATTGGGTATTGCGTATTTGATAATTAACAACTAACAACTAACCACGTAGAGACGCGATAACCTGTGTCTCTACTAACAACTAACCACCCATTTTATCAATGCTTGCGTTAATCCTTCTAAAGTATGTTCTTCAGCTTCAACATCCACGCGTCCTAGTAAGGAACGGCAATCTTTAGAGGTTTGAGGACCAATAGAAGCAATACAAATTCCTTCTAAATAATTTGCGAGTGATTCGGAAAATAGTTTTGTTGTTAGTTTATCAAAGCATTGTACAGTTTTAGAACTAGCAAAAGTAATAATATCCAAGTTTTTATTTTGCAGCGCTAATTCTGCCGCAGTAGGGATGCTATTTGGACAGCAAGATTGATATGCGGCAACTTCTGTTACTTCTGCACCTTTGGCTGTGAATTCTTTTACTAAAACTTCTCTTCCACCGCTTTCAACTCTGGGAAATAATATCTTTTTTCCTGTCAGTTGTTCGGGAAAGTTTGCTATTAACGAATCTGCAATAAAGTTGGGGGGAATAAAGTCTGGCTGCAAACTTCTTTGTTTAAGACTTTGAGCGGTTTTTTCACCAACAACGGCAATTTTGATTGTAGCTAGAGCACGGTTATCTATATTTTGTGTGTTCAGCCTTTCAAAAAAGTAGTCTATGGCATTGGTGGAAGTGAGAATTAACCAATCAAAATCGGATAAATGCGCGATCGCATTATCCAAACCTGACCAACTTGAAGGGGAAACTATTTCTAATGTTGGCATTTCAATCACAGTAGCACCAACTTCAGTCAGGCGATCGCTAAATTGGCTCGATTGTCCAACTGAACGTGTAACTAAGATTGTTTTACCGACGAGGGGGAAAGAGGAGGGGG